>NZ_JBFULV010000046.1:0-53021 GCF_054049715.1 Rhizobacter sp. P5_C2
GCCACATCCGCACCGGGCGCGGCCAGTCGTCGGCCGTCGGCACCGGCGCGGCACGGGCCACCGGGGTGGGGACCGTGTCGAGGCGGCGCGGCGGCGCGAGGTCGGGGTTCTTGCGGCGGCGCAGTTCGAGCGCCTCGAAGGCCATCAGCGCCGCGGCCACGTGCTTGCAGTTCAGGCCGACCGGGCATGAGCAGACGCCGCGCACTTGCAGGCCGAGCCGCCGGTCGATCGGCAACTCGATGCGCTGCTCGTACACGTGGGCACCGCTGCCGCGCATTCGCGTGAGCAGCGCCTCGCCGTCGATCTGCATCGCCAGCAGGGCCTGCTCGGGTTGGAGCGCCATCGCCCGCGTCAGCGTCACGCGGTCGAACTGCTGGCCGAAATCGAACTCGGGGGGAATGGAAAATTCGGTCATGGGCTGCGGGCCATTGTCGTTCAGCCGGCGGGCTCATCCATGCGATGCTCGCGCCCCATGCAAAGACGCGAATTCATCGCTGCGGCCGGGGCCGCGGTGTCGTCAGCTGGGTGGCCCGGGCTGGCCTTCGCCGCGCCGACTGAGACCAGCGTGCGCCCGCGTCCGCTGGTCTTCCCGGCCGACTTCGGCGCCCACCCGCAGACGCGCACCGAGTGGTGGTATGTCACCGGCTGGCTGCAGGCGCAAACGCAGGCCGCAGCCGGCGCGGCGCCCGCGCTGTACGGCTTCCAGGTGACCTTCTTCCGCTCGGCCACCGGGCTGGCGGCGTCGCCGAGCCGCTTCGGCGCGCAGCAACTGGTGTTCGCGCATGCGGTGCTCGGCGACGTGGCGGGCAAGCGCCAGCGGCACGACCAGCGCATCGCGCGCGCCGGCTTCGGCATCGCCGACACCACCGAGGGCGACACCGGCGTGCTGCTGCGCGACTGGTCCCTGCGCCGCGAGGGCGCTGCCGACGCGAGCCGCTACACGACCCGCGTGGCCAGCGAGCGCGGCGGCTTCGCCTTCGAGCTCACGTTCGCGGCCACGCAGCCGGTGCTGCTGCAGGGCGAGGCCGGCTTCTCGCGCAAGGGCCCGAAGCCCTGGCAGGCGAGCCACTACTACAGCGAGCCGCAGCTGCGCGCCAGCGGCACGCTGACGCTCGACGGCCGAGCGCTCGCGGTGCAGGGCCGCGCCTGGTTCGACCATGAATGGAGCGACCACGCGCTGGCCGAAGAGGCGGTCGGGTGGGACTGGATCGGCATCAACCTCGACGACGGCAGCGCGCTGATGGCGGTGCGGCACCGTCGCGCCGACGGCTCGCAGTTCTATGCCGGCGGCAGCTTCCGCGCAGCGGGTGGGGCGGTGCGCAACTTCGGGACCGACGAGGTGCGCTTCGTCGCCGGCCGCCGCTGGGCGAGCCCGGCGTCGCAGGCGAGCTACCCGGTCGAGTGGACGGTCGAGACGCCGGCCGGGCGCTACCGGGTGCGGGCCCTGTTCGACGAGCAGGAACTCGACAGCCGCGCCAGCACCGGCGGCTTCTACTGGGAAGGGCTCAGCGAGGTGATGGACGAGTCCGGCCGCAGGGTCGGACTCGGCTACCTCGAGATGACCGGCTACGCCGGCCGCCTGCGCACTTGAAGAAACTCAGAGTTTCTGAGCCTGCATGAAGTCGTCGAACGCGGCTTCGGCGAAGCGGAACCACAGCACCTGGTCGGCGCGGAACTTGGTGTAGTCCTCGTAGACCTTCTTCCACGCCGGGTTCTTGCCCGACAGCTCGCTGTAGTAGTCCATCGACACCTTGAAGCAGGCTTCCATCACGTCCTTCGGGAAGCGATGCAGCTTGGTGCCGGCACCGACCAGTTGCTTCAGCGCGCCCGGGTTGCGGGCGTCGTACTTGGCCTGCATGTCGACGTGCGCGTGCGACGACGCGGCTTCGACGATGGCCTTGTACTCCGGCGTCAGCGCGTCGTACGCCTTGGTGTTGATGAACAGGTCGACCTGCGGGCCGCCTTCCCACCAGCCGGGGTAGTAGTAGTGCGGCGCGACCTTGTTGAAGCCGAGCTTCTGGTCGTCGTACGGGCCGACCCATTCGGCGGCGTCGATCGTGCCCTTCTCGAGCGCGGGGTAGATGTCGCCGCCCGGCAGGTTCTGCGGCACCGCGCCCAGGCGTTCGATGATGCGGCCGGCAAAGCCGCCGATGCGGAACTTCAGGCCCTTCATGTCGGCGACGGTGTTGATCTCCTTGCGGAACCAGCCGCCCATCTGCGCACCGGTGTTGCCGCCGGGGAAGTTGATGATGTTGTAGTTGCGATAGAAATCGCGCATCAGCTTCAGGCCGTTGCCTTCGAGCATCCATGCCGTCATCTGGCGCGAGTTCAGCCCGAACGGGATCGACGCGCCGATCGCGAAGGTCTCGTCCTTGCCGAAGAAGTAGTACGGCACGGTGTGCGCCATCTCGACGGTGCCGTTCTGCACGCCGTCGACCACGCCGAAGGCCGGCATGATCTCGCCGGCCGCGTGCACCGAGATCTGGAACTTGCCGCCGGTCATCTCGCCGACCTTCTTCGCGAACACTTCGCCGCCGCCGTAGATGGTGTCGAGCGATTTCGGGAAGCTGGAGGCCAGGCGCCAGCGCAGCGCCTGCTGTGCGTGCACCACGGCCGGCGCCATGCCGGCGGCCAGCACGCCGGCGAGGCCGGTCTGACGGATGAAGGAACGGCGTTCCATGCGGTGTCTCCTTTGGAATGGGGTGATGCGGGTGATCCGGGCGATTCTAGAAGTCGCCCCGTGTCCGGAACTGCGGTGTTTCCCCGTCAGCGAAACTACGCACGCGCGCGGCGTGCCGCAGGCATCACAGGCCCGCGATCTTCATCTCGGGGATCAGCACCGAGCCGATGGTCTTGGTGCCCATCGTGTACGCATCGGAACCGACCGCGACGATGTTCTTCAGCATCTGCTTCAGGTTGCCGGCGATCGTGATCTCGTGCACCGGGTAGGCGATGCGGCCGTTCTCGACCCAGAAGCCGGCGGCACCGCGCGAGTAGTCGCCGGTCACGTAGTTCACGCCCTGCCCCATCAGCTCGATCACGAACAGCCCGCGGCCGAGCTTGCGCAGCATCTCGTCGAGGTTGTCGCCAGGCTTCGTCAGCCGGCTGCTGAAGGTGAGGTTCTGCGAGCCGCCGGCGTGGCCGGTGGTCTTCATGCCGAGCTTGCGCGCCGAGTAGCTCGACAGGAAATAGCCCTGCACGACGCCGCCCGAGACGACATCGCGCACGCGGGTGACGACGCCTTCGTCGTCGAACGGCGCGCTGCCCTTGCCGCCGCGCACGTGCGGGTTCTCGCGCAGGTCGATGTGCGGCGCGAGCACTTCCTTGCCGAGGCTGTCGAGCAGGAAGCTGGAGTTGCGGTACAGCGCGCCGCCGCTGGTGGCCTGCACGTAGCCGCCGAGCAGCCCGGTGGCGAGCGTCGACTCGAACAGCACCGGCACCACGCAGGTCTTGATCTTGCGCGACTTCAGGCGCGACAGCGCGCGCTCGGCGGCGTAGCGGCCGATGGCCTCGGGGCTCGCCAGGTCAGCGGGTGAGCGCATCGAGCTGTACCAGGCGTCGCGCTGCATGTCATCGCCGCCGCGTCCGGGCAGCGACGCGATCGGCGCCACCGACACCGAATGCCGCGAACTCGCATAGCCGCCGCGAAAGCCGCGGCTGTTGCCGGCGAAGAAGTGCGATTGCTGCGCCGACACGCCGGCGCCTTCGGAATTGGTGATGCGGCGGTCGGTGCTGATGGCCGCGCCCTCGCAGCGCTGCGCGATCTCGGCCGCCTGGGCGGCGTCGATGTCCCACGGGTGGAACAGGTCGAGGTCGCGGGTGGCGGCCTCGCCGAGCGCCAGGTCGGCGTCATCGGGCAGGCCGGCGGCCGGGTCTTCGGCGGTGAAGCGGGCGATGTCGTAGGCCGCCTTGACCGTCTGCTCGAGCGCGGCGGGCGAAAAATCGGAGGTGCTGGCGTTGCCGCGGCGCTGGCCGAGGTACACGGTGACGCCGATCGACTTGTCGCGGTTGCGCTCGACGTTCTCGATCTCGCCCTTGCGCACCGACACCGACAGGCCCGCGCCTTCGGACACCTCGACCCCCATGTCGCTCGCGCCGAGCGTCTTGCCGAGCGACAACGCGTCTTCGACGAGTTGCTGGAAGCGCTCGCGCGAGTACGCGAAACCGTGGGTGGTGAGTGCGGGCTGGGTCATGGGATGGGGGGGTTTTAGCGAGGGCTATCATACCGACGCCCTTGCCTGCGCATCCCTCGTTTCCCCTCATGGCCCCTCGAACTCCCAAGAATCACGTGCCCGACCCCGCCGCCTCCGATGAGAGCGACGACGACTACGACGGCCCGAGCAAGACGCAGCTCAAGAAGGAGATGCACGAACTGCAGACGCTGGGCGAGGCTTTCGCGGCGCTGCCCGAGAGCCGCATCGTCGGCGTGGCGATCTCCGAGACGCTGATCGACGCGGTGATGCAATACCGCCGCACCCGCTCGCACGAGGGCCGGCGCCGCCAGATGCAGTACATCGGCAAGCTGATGCGGCGCAACGACGTCGATGCGATCCGGGAGGCGGTCACCGCGATGCAGCTCGGCCAGGCCAAGGATTCGCTGGCGCTGCACGAGGCCGAGCGCTTGCGCGCCGAGCTGATCGCGAGCGACGACGCGCTGACCGCCTGGACCCAGAAGCACCCCGGCGGCGACCTGCAGCAGCTGCGCAGCCTGATCCGCGCGGCCCGCAAGGATGCCGCGGTGGCGCCGGAGCAGCGCAGCGGCCGCGCCTACCGCGAGCTGTTCCAGTTCATCAAGTCGCAGGAGCTGGCGAATGACGACCACGGCGGCGAATGACGCGACCGGCGGCGGTGGCGCGCGCGCCCCGCTCGGCACGGTGCGCATCGGCCTGGTGTCCATCAGCGACCGGGCCTCGACCGGCGTCTACGAGGACAAGGGCCTGCCGGCGCTGCAGGCCTGGCTGAGCCGGGCGCTGCGCAACCCGATCGAGTGGGAAACGCGGCTGATCCCGGATGAACAGGCGGTGATCAGCGCGGCGCTGGTCGAGCTGGTCGACCGGCGCGAATGCCACCTGGTGCTGACGACCGGCGGCACCGGCCCGTCGCCGCGCGACGTGACGCCGGAGGCCACGCTCGCGGTGGCCGACCGCGAAATGCCGGGCTTCGGCGAGCAGATGCGCCAGATCAGCCTGCGCTTCGTGCCGACGGCGATCCTGTCGCGGCAGGTCGCGGTGCTGCGCGGCAAGGCGCTGATCATCAACCTGCCGGGGCAGCCGAAGTCGATCGCCGAGACGCTGGAAGGCCTGCCGAACGCGCAGCCGCCGGCGCCGGGGATCTTTGCGGCGGTGCCGTATTGCATCGACCTGATCGGCGGGCCGTACCTGGAGACGGACGAGTCGGTGTGCCGCGCCTTCCGGCCGAAGCGGTAAACCGGGCTACTTGACCAGCTGATTCATCCGCTCGGCATCGAAGTGCTCGGTCTTCTGCGCATCCGTCGGCACGCAATCCGCCTTCGTCGGCGACAGCTTCTCGATCGCCGCCCACAGCAGCGCGATCTGGTGCTCATGCCCCGACGCGTTGTCGATCAGCCCCTTCATCGCCTGCGACACCGGGTCGTCGCCCTGCGTCACGCCGTAGGCCGAGAAGCCCTTCTTCGCCGTGCCGTCGTCGGCAGCAGCGACGTCCTTCGCGAGGATGATGCGCGCCGGGTTGCCGACCGCGGTCGCGCCCGCCGGCACCGGCTTGGTCACCACCGCGCCCGAACCGACCCGCGCGCCCTCGCCGACCGTGAAGCCGCCGAGCACGCAGGCGTTGGCGCCGAGGATCACGCCACGCCCGAGCGTCGGATGCCGCTTGGCGCCCTTCACCAGCGAGGTGCCGCCGAGCGTCACGCCCTGGTAGATCGTGCATTCGTCGCCGATCTCGGCCATCTCGCCGATCACGACGCCCATGCCATGGTCGATGAAGACGCGCCGGCCGATGGTCGCGCCGGGGTGGATCTCGATGCCGGAGAAGAAGCGCCCGAGGTGCGAGATGAAGCGCGCCGGCCAGTGCCAGCCGTGCGTCCAGCAGGCGTGCGACCAGCGGTGCATCAGCAGCGCATGCAGGCCGGGGTAACAGGTGAGGACCTCCCAGGTGCTGCGCGCGGCGGGGTCGCGCTCGAGGATGCAGGCGATGTCTTCTCGGAGGCGGTCGAACATGGGGGTGGGGGTGAGACCGGGGCGGGCCAGTTTATCTGGCAGCTTGAAAGTCGGTGGGCATCAGGGGCAAGCGCGAACGATCGAGCCGGCGCTCAGCGGCGGCGCTGCATCGCGCGGGCCATGCCGCGCAGGATGTGCACTTCTTCCGCGCTGAGCCCGGCCCGGTTGATCAGCTGGTTCAGCCGCGGCATCAGCTTCTTCGGCGCCGCCGGGTCGAGGAAGCCGATGTCGGCGAGCGCCTGCTGCCAGTGCGCGAGCAGGCCCTGCACCTGCGCACCGTCGGCGAGGGTCGGGTCGGGCACGCGCGGCACCACGTCGAAGCCGCCGAGCGCCTGGCGCCAGTCGTAGGCCAGCAGCTGCACCGCCTGCGCGAGGTTCAGCGAGCCGTAGTCGGGGTGGGTCGGGATGCTGATGCAGGCGTGGCAGCGGTAGACGTCGTCGTTCGACATGCCGAAGCGCTCGGAGCCGAACACGAAGGCCACGCGGTGCTCGCTGCGCGCCAGCTCGGCGAACAGCGGCCGCGGCGCGTGCGTCGCCGGGCCGAAATCGCGCGGCGTCATCGCGGTGGCGCAGGCGTAGCTGACACCGTCGAGCGCCTCGGCCAGGCTCGCGACCACGCGGGCGCGCACCAGCACGTCGGCCGCGCCGCTGGCCATCGCGACGGTGTCCTCGTGCACCAGCGCATCGGCAAAACGCGGCGCGACCAGCACCAGGTCCGAGAAGCCCATCGTCTTCATCGCGCGCGCGGTGGCGCCGATGTTGCCGTAGTGGCTGGTGTTGAGCAGGATGAAGCGGGTGCTGTCAGCGGGCATTGGTGACTCGGGGATTTCCCCAGGGACGAACGGCT
The DNA here is from genome assembly GCF_054049715.1 of Rhizobacter sp. P5_C2. NCBI lineage: Bacteria > Pseudomonadati > Pseudomonadota > Betaproteobacteria > Burkholderiales > Sphaerotilaceae > Rhizobacter > Rhizobacter sp. P5_C2. The sequence continues at coordinate 7,045 of NZ_JBFULV010000046.1, forward strand.
AAAATCCGCGATTATCCGCAGCGCCCCGCGCGCCGCACGCTCTTTCTCACCTCCGTCTGCCTCTCACCCTTCAGGGCGCCTCATGTCGCAAGCACTGCATCCCATGCTCAACGTGGCCATCAAGGCCGCACGCGCCGCCGGCGCGATCATCAACCGGGCCTCGCTCGACCTCGACCTGCTGAAGGTGAACACCAAGTCGCCGAACGACTTCGTGACCGAGGTGGACCAGATGGCCGAGCAGGTCATCATCGAGACGCTGCTCACGGCCTACCCCGGCCACGGCATCCTGGCCGAAGAATCCGGCCGCACGCACGGTGCGAAGAACAGCGAATACGTCTGGATCATCGACCCGCTGGACGGCACCACCAACTTCATCCACGGCTTCCCGGTCTATGCGGTCTCGATCGCGCTGGCGTTCCGCGACCAGATCCAGCAGGCGGTGGTCTACGACCCGACCCGCAACGACCTGTTCTACGCCTCGAAGGGCCGCGGCGCGTTCCTGAACGACAAGCGGCTGCGCGTCTCCAAGCGCACGCGCATGCAGGAATCGCTGATCGGCACCGGCTTCCCGTTCCGCAAGGGCGACAACTTCAAGCGCTACGTGAAGATGTTCGAGGAGGTGATGCAGAACTGCGCCGGCCTGCGCCGCCCGGGTGCCGCGGCACTCGACCTGTGCTACGTGGCGGCCGGCTTCTACGACGGCTTCTTCGAGACCGGCCTGAACCCCTGGGACATCGCCGCCGGCTCGCTGCTGATCACCGAGGCGGGCGGGCTGATCGGCAACTTCACCGGCGAATCCGACTTCATGTACCAGCGCGAGGTGGTCGCAGGCAACCCGAAGATCTACGGGCAGATGGTCGGGATCCTGGCGCCGTACACGCGGGTGATCAAGGCGGACGGCACCGCCGCGGCGGCGGTGGCGGCAGACGGTGTGCCCGAGCATGCGCTGACGCCCGAATCGGCGCTGGCGGCGACGGCGAAGCCGGCCGAGCCGGAGAAGAAGAAGGCCGTGCGGATCCGCAAGGCCGATCTGAAGGACTGACCGGCAGTCAATCCCAGGCGGTCCACTTCGCGGTGGACCGGCTCGACTCCACCGTCTTCTCCATGAACTTCACCCCGCGCGCGCCATCGGCGAGCGTCGGGAAATCGCCTTCCAACGCTCCGAGCGCCCGCCCCTCCTCCTTCGCGAGGATCGCCTCGGCCACCCCCAGGTAAAGGTTCGCGAACGCCTCGATGAACGCCTCCGGGTGGCCGGTCGGCAGCCGCGTGGCCTTCTTCGCCGCATCGCACAGCCACGGCGACCCGCGCGTCAGCAGGCGCTTCGGCCCGTCGAGCGAGGCGTGCACCAGCAGGTTCGGATCCTCCTGGTGCCAGGCGAGCGACCCCTGCGTGCCGAACACCCGCAGCCGCAGGTCGTTCTCGCCGCCGATCTCGATCTGCGACGCGATCATCACGCCGCGCGCACCACCGCGGTAGCGCAGCAGCAGGTTGCCGTCGTCGTCCAATCGCCGCCCCGGCACGAAGGCGGTCAGGTCGGCGCACAGCGATTCGATCTCGAGCCCGCAGACGCTGGCCACCAGGTTCTCGGCGTGCGTGCCGATGTCGCCCATCGCGCCGACGATGCCGCTCCTCGCCGGGTCGACCCGCCAGTCGGCCTGCTTGTGGTCGCCGGCCTCCAGCTGCGTCGCGAGCCAGCCCTGGTTGTATTCGACGATCACCTTGCGGATCGGGCCGAGCTCGCCGCTGCGCACCATCTCGCGCGCCTGCCGCACCATCGGGTACCCGGTGTAGTTGTGCGTGACGCCGAACACCGTGCCGCTGCGCTCGCGCGCCGCGACCAGCGCCTGCGCCTGCTCGCTGGTGTGCACCAGCGGCTTGTCGCACACCACGTGGATGCCGGCCTCGGTGAAGGCCTTCGCCACCTCGAAGTGCACATGGTTGGGCGTCACGATGCTGACGAAATCGATGCGCTCGCCGCGCGGGCGTTTCAGCTCGTCATCGAGCAGCGCCTGCCAGCTGCCGTGGTTGCGTGCCTCGGCCAGGCCGAGGTCGCGCCCCGACGCGCGCGCCCGCTCGGCATCGGCCGACAGCGCGCCCGCCACCAGCTCGATCTGCCCGTCCAGCGCCATCGCCTTGCGGTGCACCGCACCGATGAACGCGCCCCGGCCGCCACCGACCATCGCATATCGCAGCTTGCGCATCAGCAGCCCCTCATTTCTCGAACGACGCGTCGAACGCACGCGCCGACGGCTTGAAATCGAGCCGGCGCGAGAACGCCGCGCTCTCGGTCGCACCGTGCACGCGGTCCATGCGGCTGTCTTCCCACTCGACGCTCAGCGGCCCGGCATAGCGGATGTCATTGAGCGCGACGATGATCCCCTCGAAGTCGATCATCCCGCGCCCGACGCTGCGGAAATCCCAGAAGCGCCGCGCATCGCCGAAGCTGGTGTGGCCGCCGAACACGCCAACCGTGCCGTCGCCCTTGCCCCACCAGACGTCCTTCATGTGCACGTTGAAGATGCGCGGCCCGAAGCTGCGCAGGAACTTGACGTAGTCGACGCCCTGGTAGCCCAGGTGGCTCGGGTCGAAGTTGAAGCCGAAGCGCGCATGGCCCTTCACCGCGTCGATCGCGCGCTGGCTGCTCGCGATGTCGAACGCGATCTCGGTCGGGTGCACCTCGAGCGCGAAGTTCACGTCGACCTCCTCGAACATGTCGAGGATCGGCGTCCAGCGCGTCGCGAAGTCCTCGAAGCCTTTGTTCCAGAACGCCTGGTTGGTGGGCGGGAAGGCATACAGCGCATGCCAGATCGACGAGCCGGTGAAGCCGGTCACCGTCTTCGCGCCGAACTTCGCGGCGGCGCGCGCGGTGTCCTGCATCTCCTTCGCGGCGCGCCGGCGCACGCCCTCGGGCTCGCCGTCGCCCCACACATGGGCCGGCAGGATCGCCTTGTGCCGCTCGTCTACAGGATCGCACACCGCCTGGCCGGTCAGGTGGTTGCCGATCGCGAAGCACTGCAGGCCGTGCTGCTCCAGCAGCCGGCGCTTGTCGGCCACGTAGCGCTCCGACTGCAGTGCCTCCTGCACGTTGAAATGGTCGCCCCAGCAGGCGAGCTCCAGCCCGTCGTAGCCCATCGCTTTCGCGAGGGGCGCCAGTTCGGCGAGCGACAGGTCGGCCCACTGGCCGGTGAACAGGGTGACGGGTCTGGCCATGGTCAGCTCTCCTTAGAAGGGGGAATCCGGCACGTAGTACTTGGCCGCGTTGTCCTTGGTGATCAGCACCGACGGGATGATGGTCGTGGCCGGCATCGCCGCGCCCTTCACGCGCGCCTCGGCCGTCATCTTCATCGCGTCGGCGATCATGCTGGGCGAGTAGGTCACGTCGGCGCTGACGATCTTGTCGCCGTCCATCACCTTCTTGATGTAGTCCTTCGAGCCGGCGCCGCCGATCACCAGCTTCACGTCGCTGCGCTTGGCCTGCTCGATGGCCTTCTGAACGCCCACCGCCATGTCGTCGTCCGAGGCCCACACCGCGTCGATCTGCTTGAAGCGGGTCAGGTAGTCCTGCATCACCTTGAACGCATCGTCGCGGTTCCAGTTGCCGTGCTTGGCGTCCAGCACCTTGATGCCCGGGTTCGCCTTCATCACCGCGTTGAACGCGTCGACGCGCTGGTTGTCGATCACCGTCGGGATGCCGCGCAGGATCACCACGTTGCCCTTGCCGCCCATCGCCTTGGCCATGTACTCGCCGGCCACCTTGCCGAAGCCGGGGTTGTCACCGGCCACGTAGGCGTTCTGCGCGCTGGTGTCGGTCAGGCCGCGGTCGACCACGGTCACGAACACGCCCTTGGCCTTGACCTGCGCGACCGGCTGCGTCAGCGGCGCCGATTCGAACGGCAGGATCACCAGCGTGTTGATCTTGTTGACGGTCTGCAGGTCCTGCACCTGGTTGGCCTGCTCCGAGGCCGAGCCGGCCGTCTTCACGATCACCTGCAGGCCGGGGTGCGCCTTTTCCAGTTCGGCCTTGGTGCGGTTGGCCCAATAGACGACGCCGCCGGCCCAGCCGTGCGTGGCGGCCGGGATGGACACGCCCATCACGACCTTGTCTTGCGCGAACGCGCCGGCGCCTGCGGCCAGCGCCGCCAGCGTCACGAGGATGCGGGGAATGAACTTCATGGAACTCGTCTCCTGTTGTGTGTCGATCGGGACTCGATCGGGGTCTCTGCGGAACATGACCGTTGCCGGCCGGGTGAAAATTTTCTAGCGCCGCCCCCTCTGGAGGAACGCGACGATGATGATCACGACGCCCTGCACGGCGGCGTTCAGGTACACGCTGATGATGCTGGTGAGGTTCAGGATGTTGCTGATCACCGAGAGCAGGATTGCGCCGATCACGGTGCCGGTGATGCGGCCTTCGCCGCCCTTCAGCGCGGTGCCGCCGACGATCACCGCGGCGATCRCCTCCAGCTCCCACAGTAGTCCGGTGGTCGGCGAGGCCGAGCCCAGCCGCGGCACGTACAGCACGGTGGCGACGCCGACGCACACGCCCAGCAGCATGTAGGTCAGCACCTTGATGCGGTCGACGTTGACCGCCGCATAGCGCGCCACCTGCTCGTTCGAGCCGATCGCCTGCACGTAGCGGCCGTAGCCGGTGCGGTTCAGGATCAGCGCGCCGATCAGCGCGACCGCGGCGAACACCCAGATCGGGAACGGCACGCCCAACAGGCTGCCGTAGTAGACCGGGCTGTAGGCGTCGGACAGCTTGCCGTCGAGCGTGATCGCGCCGCCGTTGGCCAGGTACGTGAGGTACGCGCGGAAGATACCCAGCGTGCCCAGCGTCACGATGAAGGGCTCGATGCGCCCCTTGGTGACGAGCAGCCCGTGCGCGAGGCCGAAGATCGCGCCGAGCGCGAGCGCGAACACGATGCCGATAGCGACCGTCAGCAGCGGCGAGCCGACCTGCGCGGCGATGCCGTTCATCAGCAGGATCATGCTGCCGGCGATCAGCGCCGCCATCGAGCCGACCGACAGATCGATGCCGCCGCTGATGATCACGAAGCACATGCCGACCGCGATGATGCCGATGAAGGCGGTGCGGGTCAGCACGTTCATCGCGTTGTCCCAGGTCGCGAAATCGCCGTTCAGCAGCGTGCCGGCGATGCACAGCAGCACGAGGCCGAGCCATGGGCCGGCGGCCTGCAGCTTCACGCTCCAGCGGCGGGCGCTCGTCGTGGCGGGCTTTTCCGCCGCTGCGTCAATGGGTGCCTGTGGCATGAGCGATGAGCTCCTCTTCGGAAAGTTGTTCAGCCGACAGCGTGGTCTGCAGGCGCCCTGCGCGCATCACGGCAACGCGGTGGCACAGACCGATCAGCTCGATCAGCTCGGATGAAATGACGACCACGCCGCGGCCCTGCTCGGCCAGGCGCTGGATCAGGAAATAGATGTCGCGCTTGGCGCCGACGTCGACGCCGCGCGTCGGCTCGTCGAGCACCACGACGCGCGGCTGCGGCTGCAGCACCTTCGCGATCGCGAGCTTCTGCTGGTTGCCGCCCGACAGCGACGACGCCTTGCTGCCGAGTTCGCGCGTGCGGATGCCGAAATCCGCCACCGCCTGCTCCAGCGCGCGCTGCTCCGATGCCGGGTCGAGCAGCGGGTGCGTGTGGCGCGCCAGGTCCATCAGCGTCAGGTTGTCGCGCAGCGAGAGCCGCACGTGCAGGCCCTTGCCCTTGCGGTCTTCGCTGAGGTAGGTGAGGCCGTGCTGCGCCGCCTCGCGCGGGCTGCGCAGCTGGAGCTCTTTTCCATTCAACTCGATGCGGCCGGCGCTGCGCGGGCGCAAGCCCAGCAGGCCTTCGAACATCTCGGTGCGGCCGGCGCCGACCAGGCCGGCGAAGCCGAGGATCTCGCCCGGGCGCACTTCGAAGCTCACGTCGTGCGCCCAGCCGGGCACGCTGAGGCCGTCCACCTTCAGCAGCGGTGCCGGCGCGCCGACCACCGGCAGCTTCACGGGGAACATGTCCGACAGCTCGCGGCCGACCATCAGGTTGGCCATCTGCTGGCGCGACAGCCCGGCGGTGGGGGCGCGGGTGACGAAGCGGCCGTCGCGCATCACGACGATCTCGTCGGTGATGCGCTCCACCTCGTCGAGCTTGTGCGAGATGTAGACGATGGTCACGCCGTCGGCCTTCAGCTGCGAGATCAGCGCGAACAGGCGCTGCGTCTCGCCGGGCGTCAGCGTCGCGGTCGGCTCGTCCATGATCAGCAGCCGCGCCTTGCGCGACAGCGCCTTCGCGATCTCGACCAGCTGCTTCTCGGCGACGATCAGCTCGCGCACCCGGGTGTCGGGATCGGCCTGCAGGCCCACCTGCTGCAGCACGCGGCGCGCTTCGTCGCGCATCGCCGCGTCGTCGAGCAGCCAGCCGCGCCGGCGCTCGTGGCCGAGGAAGATGTTCTGCGCGATGCTCAGGTCTTCGGCGAGGTTGAACTCCTGGTGAATCAGCACGATGCCGCAGCGCTCGGCATCGCGCGAGTTCGTGAAGCGCTGCGGCGTGCCGTCGATGCGCAGTTCGCCGTCGCTCAGGGCTTCGTAGCCGGACAGGATCTTCATCAGCGTCGACTTGCCGGCGCCGTTCTCGCCGAGCAGGCCGACGACGCGGCCGGGTTCGAGCTCGAAGCTGACGCCGTGCAGCACCCGCACCGGACCGAAGTCCTTGGTCACGTCGGCGAAGGCCACCTGGAGGCTCATGTCACGGCCTCCGGAACGCCGCCGCGTGCGCGCATCGTCTCCTGCAGCGCCAGCACGCCCGCGCCGATCACCCCGGTGCGCTCGCCGAGCGGCGCGTACTGGATGTCCAGGTGCCGCGTCGACAGCGCCAGCGACCGGTGGTACACGCTCTGCCGGATCGACGCCAGCAGCAGCGGCCCGATGCCGGTGATGCCGCCGCCGATGAACACATGCGACGGGTTGAAGAAGTTGACGATGGAGGCCAGCATCTGCCCGATCCGCGTGCCGGCCTTCTGCACGATGCCGTGCGCGGCCGCATCGCCGGCGCGGCTCGCCTGGCCCACGTCGACCGGCGAGATGCTGCCTTGCGTCTTCAGCACCTCGGCCAGCAAGGCGCTCTGCCCCGACTGCGCCGCCTCGACCGCCATGCGCGAGATCGCCGGCCCGGCCGCCATCGCCTCGACGCAGCCGAGGTTGCCGCAGTGGCAGCGCGGGCCGTCGGGGTCGACGCAGATGTGGCCGACGTCGCCGGCCGAGCCGTCGGCACCGCGGTAGACCTCGCCATGGCAGACGATGCCGCAGCCGATGCCGGTGCCGATCTTGACCACCAGGAAGTTCGGCAGCTGCCGGTGCAGCCGCCACAGCTCGCCGAGCGCCATCACGTTGACGTCGTTGTCGATGAAGACCGGCGCGGCGTAGTCCTCGCCCAGCACGTCGCGGATCGACAAACCTTCCCAGCCCGGCATCAGCGGCGGGTTGACGAGCAGGCCGCTGCTGAACGCGACCGGCCCGGGCACGCCCATGCCGATGCCGATCACCTCCTTGCGGGTCGCGCCGCAGCGCTGCAGCAGCTCGCGCAGCAGGTCGCGGATGCGCGACAGCAGCACCGCGGGGCTGGCCCGCACGTCGGCCGGCTCGGCATGGTGGGCCAGCACGCCCATGTCGGGCGACAGGATCGCCACGTCGAGGCTGGTCGCACCGAGGTCGATGCAGGCCAGCACGCCGACCGACCGGCTCATGCGCAGCGCCTCGGGCCGGCGCCCGCCGGACGAGGCCTGCAGGCCGATCTCTTCCAGCAGCCCGCGCTCGACCAGGCCGGCGACGGCCGCGTTGGCCTTGCTCTTCGAGAAGGTGGATGCGGCGGCCAGCGCACTGCGCGAGCTGCTGGCCGACCAGAACACGGTCTCCAGCACAGCCAGTTCACCCGGCGACAGATCGTCCCAGCGGATCACCTTGCTTGTCTCCTTGCGGCCGTGGTCGGCCTGCCTGTGGTCGTCTTCGAGCCGGAACGTCCGGGCCGAGCGCCTTGGAGCGGATGCTAAGAACAGCACTTCGGCGCCGCAAGCGCGATCTTTGACCAAATTCAGGCCGAAGGCGCCAGGATCTTGCGCACCAGCCGCAGCAACTCCTCCATCGTGTTCTGCTTGCGCATCAGGCCGCGCACGCCGGCAGCGGCGGCCTGGGCCTGCAGTTCCTCGGTGATGTAGCCGGAGCTGATCACCACCGGCAGGTCGGCGCGGACCTCGTGCAGTGCCAGCGCGACGTCCAGGCCCGAGTAGCCGGGCATGTTGAAGTCGGTGATCACCAGGTCGAAGTCGAACGGCCGGCCGGCGATGGCCGCCACCGCCTCGTGCCCCTCGCGGAACGCGGTGACGCGGTAGCCGGCCTGCTGCAGCAGCCGCTCCACCATCAGCACGATGACCTCGTCGTCGTCGACATAGGCCACGTGCTGCCCGGCGCCCTGCAGCGCACCGGGCGCGGTGACCGGCGCAGCCTCCTCGACGGGTGCCGCATCGGTGGTCGGCAGGTAGAGGTGCATCGTCGTGCCCAAGCCGGGCTGGCTGTCGACGCGGATCGCGCCGTGGTGCGCCGCGACGATGCCGTGCACCACCGACAAGCCGAGCCCGGTGCCCTGCCCGGTCGGCTTGGTGGTGAAGAACGGCTCGAAGATGCGCGCCTGCGTGGCCGCGTCCATGCCGCAGCCCTGGTCCTGCACCCAGAGGTGCGCATAGTGGCCGGCGGCCAGCGGCGGCGTGGTGCCGACGGCGCGCTCTTCGCCCGGCGCCACCTCGTGCGGCTCCAGCCCGACCTCGATGCGCCCCGGCCGCCCCTGCAGCGCATGCCAGGCGTTGGTGCACAGGTTCATCAACACCTGCTGCACCTGGGTGCCGTCGGCGTTGACGTGCAGCGGCTGCGCCGCGACCCGGCATTCCAGCGACACCGCGGCCGGCAGCGTGGAGCGCAGCAGCCGCACCGATTCCTCCACCAGCGGCTGCAGCGGCTGGTTGACCAGCGCCTGCGGCTGGCGGCGGCCGAACGCGAGGATCTGCTGCACCAGGTCGCGGGCGCGCACGCTGGCCTTGTGGATCTGCTCGATGCTCGCGAGCGCCGGGTGGCCGGCGCCAATGTCCTCGCGCGCCAGCGCCACGTTGCCGAGGATCGCCGCCAGGATGTTGTTGAAATCGTGCGCGATGCCGCCGGCCAGCGTGCCGATCGATTCGATGCGCTGCGACTCGCGCAGCTGCGCCTCGAGCGAGCGGCGCTCGCGGTCGCTGCGCCACAGCCGGCGGAACATCACGATGATCAGCACGTGCAGCAGCAGCCAGGCCAGCGTGGTGAACAGCGCCAGGCGGCGCCAGCTGGCGAGCACGTCGTCGTGGCTGAGCGCCACCGTCAGGAAGAACGGGTAGCCCTTCACGACGACGGTGCCCGAGATGCGCCGCACGCCGTCGGTGAAGGCGACGTACTCGTTCACCGCCTCCTGCTGCCCCGAGCGAACCGCCAGCAGGATCGGCTGGCTCGGCGGCATCGGCTTGTTGACCTCGGCGTCGATCTGCGGCCAGCGCAGCACCAGTTGCCCGGCCTCCACGCGGCGCAGGAACACCGTGCCGTTGCGGCCGATGTCGAGCTTGCGGAACTGCTGCTGGAAGTAGCTGAGGTCCAGCGGCGCCAGCGCGGCGCCGACGAACCGGCCTTGCGCATCGCGCAGCGGGCGCGTCATCACGATCGTCTGGCGTTGGCTGACGCGGCCGGTCACCACATCGGTGAACAGCAGTTCCGCCTGAGCGTCGCGCTGGTAGGCCTTGAAGAACGAGCGGTCGGCGTAGTTCGCCATCGGCGTGCTGGCCGACGCAGTCACGTAGCGCTGGTCGCCGCGAGCATCGATGATGCGCAGCGCGATCAGCTCGTCGAAATCGCGCAGCATCGCGTCGAGCTCGCCGTTGACCTGTTTGGCGTAGGCCAGCTCGCCCTGCGGCGCGAGCGCCTCGGGCGGCACCAGCTGCGTCAGCGTGCGCAGCACGGCATCGGTGCGGCGGAAGGTGCCGTCCATGCGCACCTCCAGCGTGCGGGCGTAGTTCAACGCGGTGGTCTGGGCGGACTGGATGGCGTCCTGCCGTGCCGTCCACAGCAGCCAGCCGATCAGCACCGAGGCGGCCAGCGCGGCGCCGGCCAGCAAGGCGGCGAACTTGCGGCGCGGCGGATGCAGGGCGGCGTTCGCCGGCGGGGTGGTGGGCATGGGATGGCTTGTAGCCCGGCGCGGCGGGCGGCGCAATTGGGGGGACCCGATCCAACAAATGAAACCCCGTTGTGCCGCGCTGAAGTGGGCGCGAAGCACGGCCGCCCCACAGTGGCGGTCCCTCTCCGAAACCACCCGCCATGCCCTCGTTCCGCGCACTGCGCCCTGCCCTGTCCCTGGCCCGACTCACCCTTGCCGGCCTGCACCGCCTGCTGCCCGCCCCGCCCCGGCGCGACGACCTCCTGGCCGAGGCCACGGACATGGTCGACCTGGAACGGCGCTTGCACCACCTGGATCGCCTTGCCACCCTGGACGCGCACGTCCGGCTGAACTTCCTGCGCCATCGCCACTGACGCACCGGCCGCTTCCGGCACTTTCCAACGCATCCGACGCCAGCCCTCAAGGCACCGTCACCACGGCCGATAAGCACCGGATACCCTGCTCCCCCGGTTTGTCCACGCCGCGACATTCCGCACACATTCAAGCCTTCGGCTCTCCCGTGACGAAAGACCGAGCGTGATCAAGAAGATTTCCGTTGGACAGCTGCGCATGGGCATGCACGTCCACGAGTTCTGCGGCTCGTGGATGGATCACCCGTTCTGGCGTTCCAAATTCACGCTGAAGAGCGACGCCGACTTCGAACGCATCAAGTCCGGCGGCGTGGCCGAGCTCTGGATCGACACCGACAAGGGCCTGGATGTCGAAGGGCCCGCGGCCACGGTACGGGCCATCACCCAGGAAGCGGTCGCCGACGAGGTCGAGCGCGAGCTGGAATTCGTCGCGTCGATGCCGATGGAGTTCGACGCGCTCGACAGCGGCGACGCCGCGATGGCCAAGGCCGCTGCGCTGTACCGCCGCTCGGTGCCGAAGATCGCGTCGATGTTCGGCGAAGCCCGCCTCGGCAAGGCGATCGACGCCGGCCAGTGCGAGGAACTCGTCGAGGAAATCTCCGAATCGGTGCTGCGCAACCCTGGCGCGCTGATCAGCGTCGCACGGCTCAAGCGCGCCGACGAATACACCTACATGCATTCGGTGGCGGTGTGCGCGCTGATGGTGTCGCTCGGCCGCCAGCTCGGCCTGCAGGGCGAGCAGCTGAAGAAGGCGGGCCTCGCCGGCATGCTGCACGACCTGGGCAAGGCGGTGATGCCGCTGGACGTGCTGAACAAGCCCGGCAAGCTCACCGACGCCGAGTTCGACATCATGAAGAGCCACCCCGAGCGCGGCCACGAGATGCTGCTCGAAGGCGGCAGCGCCGGCGCGGTGGTGCTCGACGTGTGCCTGCACCACCATGAGAAGGTCGACGGCAGCGGCTACCCGCACAAGCTCTCGGGCCAGCAGATCAGCCTGTTCGCGAAGATGGGCGCGGTGTGCGACGTGTACGACGCGGTCACCTCGGTGCGGCCGTACAAGAGCGGCTGGGATCCGGGCGAAGCGCTGCGCCGCATGGCGCAGTGGAAGGGCCACTTCGAGCCGCGCGTGTTCCAGGCCTTCGTCAAGACGGTGGGCATCTACCCGGTCGGCTCGTTGCTGCGGCTGCAGTCCGGCAAGCTCGCGGTGGTGACGGCGCAGAACGCGCAGAACCTGCTGCAGCCGAAGGTGAAGGCCTTCTTCAGCACCAAGTCCAACATGCGCATCGAGCCGCTGGAGATGGACCTGGGCAGCGCTTACTGCCAGGACAAGGTGCTGCGCTGCGAATCGCCGGACGAGTGGCAGTTCAAGGATCTGGACATCCTGGCGGGCGTGAAACGCAATGGATGACCCACCCCCGAGGCGCTGACGCGCCTCCCCCTCGAGGGGGCGCCTCCAGTGGCCCGGCAAAGCCGGTTCCACGGAGGCTGCTGGATCGGGGACAACGCATCAAGGACAGCCGCTGCTTGATGCCCGCTACGCCGCTCCGGCGTGGTTGGCCAAGCGCGCGGTTGGCTCATACCGGGAGAGCCTCCGCGAGCACGCTGGCGCGCAAACGCTGCGGCAGATCCGCCGGCGTCAGCAGGTCAACGCGGACACCGAGCAATTCCTCGAGTTCGGCGTGTAATCCCCCCAGATCGAAGAGTGTCGCCCCCGGCAGCGCATCCACCAGAAGATCGAGATCACTTCCCTCCTCATCGGTCCCCAACAGCACCGAGCCGAATACCCTCGGATTGGTCGCACGGAACTTGCCGACAGTCGCTCGAACGGCACCTCGCTGGCGGTCCAGGGCAATCGATGGTCGCATCTTGCTGGCATGAGTAAGCGGTGAGTGTTGCCGTTCTATCACAGCGACCCATTCTCATGCGATCTGCAGCGCCGGTCACGGCCGGTTGAAGAACTCCCACATCAGCGCGTTGGCCGACACCGCCTGGCTCGGCGCCTCGCCGCGTGCCTTCTGCCCGCCCGGCCAGGAGTGGCCGCCGGTCTCGGTGACGCACAGCTGCACCTGCGCACCGCCGCTGCACGACGGGTAGGCCTCGCAGTGGGCGCCCGGCACCGCAAGCACCGTCTGCGGCGTGGCGGAGCAGGCGTCATGGCGGACCCAGCGCGCCATCGTGTCGGACACCGACGTGAACTCGGAGGTCGCCGCGCGCAGCCGCGTGTTGCTGCTGAACCCACCGTCGAACGGCACCATCGGGTCGTTGCGCGCGTGGATGTGCAGCACTCGCACCGGCCGCGCCGGCGCGCAGCGGCGCGTGTTGTCGGTGCCGGCCACCGCGGCGATCGCGCTGAACACGTCGCTCGCCTCGCACGCGAGGCGGTAGGCCATCATCGCGCCGTTGGACATGCCGGTCGCGAAGATGCGGCTGCGGTCGACCACCATCTGCTGCTGCAGGTTCGCGACCACCTGCCGGATGAAGCCGACATCATCGACATCACGGTCGCGTGCGGTGCCGCAGCAGGTGCCGGCGTTCCAGGTGGCGAGCGTGCCGCGGCGCAGCCGGCTGAAACCGTTCGGGAACACCAGCACCACGCCTTCGCGCTCCGACAGGCTGATCAGCCCGTAGTTCGCGTCGTCGGCCTGGTAGTCCATGCTGCCGCCGCCACCGTGCAGCGCGACGATCAGCGTCTGCGGCTTCGCGGCATCGAAGCCCTTCGGCACGTGCACGCGAACCATGCGGTCGAGCCCGCCGTGGCGGATCGTGTAGCGGTAGTCGCCCGGCGCGGCGATGCGGGCCGTCATGTCGTCCTGCGCGTGGCACAGGCTGTTGCACAACAGCAGCCCCAGGGCCACGGCAAAGCGGGTCAGGCAGCGCATAGTTTCCCTTCGCTGAAAGATCTCGCGCCGAGCTTACGACCCTGGCCCGGGCGCGGATCGCCGCATCTGCTAGGTTCCACATCAAATTCGTCACAGGAGAGACTCCCATGTTCAAGCTCACGTCCTGCCTCGGCGCCATCGCACTGGCCGCCTGCGCCTCGCAACCGGCCAGCGTCGCGGTGCCGTCCAACCTGGTGCCGAGCGGCGAACGGGCCGTCGAACGGCTGGCCGCCCGCGGCGTGCAGATCTACGAATGCCGCAACAAGGTGGGCGGCACCGGCACCGAATGGGTGTTCGTCGCGCCCGAGGCCGAGCTGTTCGACACGCAGGGCGCGCCCGCCGGCAGGCACTACGCCGGCCCGCACTGGGAAGTGGCCGACGGCAGCCGCATCGTCGGCACCGTGAAGGCCCGCGCCGATGCACCGCTGGCCGGCGCGATCCCGTGGCTGCTGCTGTCGGCACGCTCGGTGGGCGGGCCGGGCCGCCTGACGAAGATCACCAGCGTTCAGCGCGTCAACACCGCCGGTGGCGCGGCGCCTGCAACCGGCTGCGATGCCACGAGCCTGGGCCGCACCGAGCGGGTGCAGTACACCGCGGACTACATCCTGCTGGCGCCCTGAGGAAGCTCGCGGATGTGTGGCTGAAAAGGTCAGGCTGAAAAGGTCAGGCTGAACTCGGCCCCGCCCTGCGCATTCGCGGCCGCCAGCGTCCACCCATGCGCCCGCGCGATCTCGCGGCAGATCGACAGCCCGAGCCCCGCCCCCTGGTGCGCGCTGCCGTTGCCGCGCCAGAAGCGCTCGAACAGCCGCGGCAGGTCGGCCGCGGCGATGCCCGGGCCCTGGTCGCGCACGCGCAGCCCCTGCGCATCGACGGCGAGCGTCACCACCGCGCCCGGCGGTGAATGCAGGATCGCGTTCTCGGCCAGGTTCTTCACCAGGATGAACAAGGCCCCGGCATCGGCCTGCATCCGCACCGCCGCGGCCGGCCGCTCCACCTGCAATGCCACCGCGTGCCGTCCGGCCAGCCGCTCCAGCTGCCCGGCCGCATCGGCCACGGTGCTGCCCACGTCGGTGGTCTCGAAGATGTAGTTCTGCGCTTCGCTGACCTCGGCCAGGTGCAGCAGCTGGTGCACCTGGCGGGCCATGAAATCCAGGTCCTTCAGCAGCAGCTCACGGCGCGCACCGCCTTCGTCGTCCAGCTCCACCTCGGCGCGGATCAGTGCCAGCGGCGTCTTCAACTCGTGTGCCGCCGCGGCCAGGAATTCCTGCTGCACGCGGTAGCCGGTCTCCAGCCGCGCGAGCGCCTGGTTGAAAGCCTCGATCAGCGGCGACAGCTCGCACGGCAGCCGGGCACCGTCGAGCCGCGCCTTCAGGTTGTGCGGGCCGATGCGCGCCGCCGCAAGCGACGCGGCCCGCACCGGCTCCAGCAGCCGGCGCAGCGTCAACAGCACCACGCCGGTGAAGACGCCCACCGCCAGCACCGCGACCACCACCCCGCCTTTCACGAAGATGCTGCCGCCGACGCGGCGCAGTGCGGTCTCGAGCCGGTCACTGCGCGCCACCTGGATCACGTAGTCCTGCCCGCCATGCCGGATCCGCCGGTTCAGGATGTACAGCGTGACCTCGCCCGACCAGGCGGCCGTGACCTGCTCGTCCTGCGTCACCGGCTGCGTCGCCAGCACGTGTGCGGCCGGGCCGTCGGCACCCGCCAGCAGCACACGACCCTGCGCGTCGAGCACGCGGTAGCTGAAGTCCTTCGGCAGCCCGTCGACCATCGCCTGGTGCTTCTCGCTCAATTGCATCTGCGCCGGCCGGCCCTGCGCGTCGTAGCGCAAACCATCTTCGATGTGGCCGGCGGTGTCCTCCAGGCCCGGCCGCGGCACCCACAGCATGAAAGCGGCCAGCACCGCGCCGGCCAGCAGCATCACGACCAGCAGCCCGCCGATCGCGGCCAGCAGCAGCTGCGCCGTGAGGCTAGATGGGACCCGGATCGCGAAGCGCATAGCCGTGCCCCCTGACGTTGACGATCTCCAGCGCCGAGCCGATCGCCGGCAGCTTCTTGCGCAGCCGGTGCAGCGCCACGTCGAGCGCGTTCGGCGTCACCGCCTCGTCGACGCCCCAGGCCGCGCGCTCCATGGCCGTGCGGCGCACCGTCTGCCCGGCCGCGCGCACCAGGCTGAGCATGATCTGCAGCTCGGCCGGCGGCAGCGTCACCGATTCGGCGCCACAGTTCATGCAGCCAGCCTCCGGCCGCAGCTGCAGGTCGCCGAAGGCCGGTGACAGGCTTTGCAACTGGGCCGGGCGGCGCATCAGCGCGCGCACGCGGGCCACCAGTTCTTCCATCGCGAACGGCTTGGCCAGGTAGTCGTCGGCGCCCGCCTCCAGCCCGGCCACGCGGTCGTGCAGCGCGTCGCGCGCCGTCAGCATCAGGCAGGGCACGCGCTGCCCGGCGGCGCGCAGGCGGCGCACCAGGTCGAGCCCGTCGCCGTCGGGCAGGCCGCGGTCGACGATCAGCGCGGCGTAGTCGGCCTCCGCGAGCGCATGCCAGGCCGGCTCGATGCGCTCGAAGGCATCGACCTCGATGCCCGCGCCGGACAGCGCCTTGCCGACCAGCGCGGCCAGGCGGGTGTGGTCTTCGACCAGCACGACACGGTTCATCGTCGGGGGATGTCAGCTCAGAAGCGGTAAAGGTAACCCAGGCGCACCGCCGGCAGGATGCGGCGGTCGACCAGCGGGCTGTCCTTGATGCTCGAGCCGAGCGCGGTGGCACTCACGTCGAGGAACGCGCCGTCGCGCGGCGACAGGCCGTAGAACGTGCGCAGGCCGAGCTCGGCGTTGGTGGTGGCGCGACCTTCATAGGCCGGCCGGAATGCAGTGGCTTCCTCCGGCCGCACGCCGTAGTAGTAGTCGACGTACTTCGCGTCGCGCCAGACCGCGGCGACACGCGGCGTGAACATGAAGCGCCCGAAGCGGAAGTCGCGCTCCACCCCCAGGCGCGCCTCGGTGCCCTTGCTGTGCGAAGAAGCATCACCGGCCAGCTCGGCCGACAACTTCGCGTACTCGGTGCGCCATTGCACCGCGCCGCCCAGCCAGAAGCTCGGCTTGCGCTCTTCCATGCCGTTGAGGATGGGGGCGTCGTCCGACTCGTAGCCGTCGCCCAGCGCATAGCGCGCGCGCAGCGCGAACGACACCGGGCCGGCAGAGGGCAGCTTCAGGTCGGCGCCGAGGCCCAGCACGCGCACGTACTCGTTCTCGAAGCTGATCAGCGGCAGCACGCGGGTCTTGTTCTCGGCACCGGCGTACACCGGGCGCTGCCAGCCGGCACCGATGCCCAGGCCCCAGCCCGAGGGCGGCGGCGCGGGTTGATCCTCTCCCGGCTGCGGCTGTGCCATCACCAGCGGGGCGGCGGACAGGGCGAGCATCGAGAGCACGAGGGAACGGAGCACGGTGGGGTTCAGCATGGTGAGGTCGATCCAGTGACGAAGCCGCGATGGTTCTTTCGGTCGACTTACAGGCGACTTACCCACGGCGGCGCGATACATCATGTGACCACAAATCACAGCAGTGGCCGCAGCGCCTGGGCCGCCTCGTGCAGCAGTGGCAGCAGCTGCGAGCGCATCTGCTCCGGCGTGTACGCGACCGACTGCAGCGTCATGCCGACCGCGCCCTTGCAGACGCCCTTGCGGTCGCGCAGCGCGGTGGCGATGCCCGACAGGCCCAGGTCGCGCTGCTGCGCGGTGATCCAGTGGTCGGCCGCCCGCGCCGCGCGCACGTGCTCGCGGAACACCTCGGCGGTGCTCACCGTGTGGGCCGTGAACGCATGGAAGTCGTGCTCGGCGAGCCAGGCCTCGAGCTCCGCATCGCCCAGCGCCGACACCATCACGATGCCCGGCGTCGCCACATGCGCCGGCGCACGCGCACCGACGTGGTAGCCGATCGACACCACGCGTGGCGCATTGCTGCGCGCGACGTAGACCACCTCGTGGCCGTCCAGCACGCTGACGTTGACCGTCTCGCCGCATTGCATCGACACCCGCTGGATGAAGGGCTGCACCAGCCGCGGCAGCCGCGCCGCGCCGATGTAGCTCTGGCCCAGGCGCAGCACGCGCGGCGCCAGCCAGAAGCGCTTGCCGTCGGTGCCGGCATAGCCGAAGTGCACCAGGCTCAGCAGGTAGCGGCGCGCGGCGGTGCGCGTCAGGCCGGCCAGTTGCGCAGCCTCGCTCGGCGTCAGGCGTGGGTGGTCGTCGTCGAAGGCCTCGATCACGCGCAGGCCCTTGCCCAGGCCGTCGATGAGGTCCTTCCTGTCGATCTGGAACGGGGTGTCGTCCATGCAGTGGCGGGTTCACGACCCGAGTTAACCCGAAAACGCGCGATCATCGCGCTGCCAGAGCGACTATCGCGCATTTCCGGGTCACCACGCTTGTGGCCGGCCCGGGGCCTGCCTACCCTCGCGCCGATGACCCTTTCCGGCAGCACGCGCGTTTTCCTGATCCTCGGCGACCCGGTGGCGCAGGTGCGTGCGCCGGAGGTGTTCAACCACCTGTTCGCGCGCCACGGGGCCGATGCGGTGCTGGTGCCGGCGCAGGTCGCGGCGGCCGACTTGGCGGGCTTCGCGCGGCAGGCGCTGAAGGCCCGCAACATCGACGGGCTGTGGCTCGCGATCCCGCACAAGACCGCGATGGTCGACCTGCTGGACCGCTGCGACCGGCTCGGCCGCAGCGCCGGCGCGGTGAACGCGGCGCGGCGCAACGCCGACGGCACGCTCGAAGGCGCGCTGTTCGATGGCGTCGGCTTCACGAAAGCGCTGGTGCATGTCGGCGTGCCGGTGCAGGGCCGCAGCGCGCTGGTGGTCGGCGTGGGCGGCGGCGGCGTGGCGATCGCGACCTCGCTGGCCGCGGCGGGTGCGGCGCGCATCGCGCTGTTCGACACCACGCCGGGCCGCACCGAGGCCATCGCCAGGCGATTGGCCGCCGAGTTCGGCGTCGACGTGGTGTCGCTCGATCGACCGGACCCGGCCGGCTTCGACCTGGTCGTCAACGCGACGCCGCTCGGCTTGCGCGCCGACGACCCGCTGCCCTTCGATCCCGCGCAACTCGACCCCGGCACGGTCGTCGTCGACATCCTGATGAAGAACCAGCCGACGCCGCTGCTGCGCGCCTGCCACGCGCGCGGCATCGTGGCCCACCCCGGCTTCGAGATGCTGGTGCAGCAGGTGCCCGAGTACCTGTCGTTCTTCGGCTTCGACCGCATCGCGCAGGCGGTGCAGGAAGATGCTTCCGAGGTGCGCGCACTGTTCCAACCCCAAGGAGACAAAAAATGAACTCACCCCTCCGCTGCGCGCTGCTGGCGGCGATCGTCGGTGCCGCCACCGTCGCCGCGCAGGCCCAGACCGTCAAGCTGGCCGTGATCCAGGAACTCTCCGGCACCGGTGCCACCGCCGGCACCAACGCGAAGAACGGCATCGAGCTCGCGGTGAAGGAGATCAACGCGGCCGGCGGCATCCTCGGGCGCAAGCTCGAGACGCTGGTCAACGACACGCAGTCGAACCCGGGCGTCGCGAAGGGCCTGGCCACCAAGGCGGTCGACGACGAGGTGTTCGCGGTGCTCGGGCCCACCTTCTCCGGCTCGGTGCTGGTCAGCATGGCCGAGACGCGGCGTGCCGAGGTGCCCAACTTCACCGGCGGCGAGGCCACCTCGATCACGCAGCAAGGCAACCCGTACATCTTCCGCACCAGCTTCACGCAGGCCTCGTCGATGCCGAAGGTCACGCGCTACATCGCGACCACGCTGAAGGCGAAGACGGTGGCGGTGATGTTCGTCAACAACGACTTCGGCAAGGGCGGGCGCGATGCCTTCGTCAAGTCGGCCGACGCGAGCGGGCTGAAGGTGGCGGCCGACATCTCCACCGAATCGGGCCAGGTCGATTTCGCGGCGCCGGTGCTGCGCGCGAAGCAGAGCAATGCCGACGTGCTGTTCGTCTACACGAACGAGGAAGAGTCAGCGCGCGCGCTGCGCGAGCTGCGCAAGCAGGGCTGGAGCAAGCCGGTGATCGGCGAGACCACGCTGACCGGCCAGAAGGTGATCGACCTGGCGGGCGAGGCCGCGAACGGCGCGATCGCGCACGTCGGCCTGACGGTGGATGCGCCGACGCCGGCGATGCGCGCCTTCCGCACCCGGTTCGAGAAGGAATACAAGTACGTCTCGGACCACAACGGCATCAAGGGCTACACCAGCGTCTACATGCTGAAGGCCGCGATCGAGAAGGTCGGCAAGTTCGACCGCGTCGCGGTCGCGAAGGCGCTGCACGGGCTGAGCATCACGGTGGCCAAGGAGCCGGGCGTGCTGATGGACGTGAGCATCGACGCCAACGGCGACCTCGACCGCGAGAGCTTCATCGTCGAGGTGAAGAACGGCAAGCAGGAGGTCAGGGAGACGCTGCCGGCGCTCGGCAAGAAGTCGTGACGTGACCGCCATGACATGACCGATTTCCTGCAACTCGTGCTGTCGGGCATGGCCACCGGCAGCATCTACGCGCTGGCCGCGCTCGGCTTCACGCTGCTGTGGCAGGCCTGCGGCACCATCAACTTCGCGCAGGGCGAGTTCGTGATGCTGCCGGCGTTCGCGATGCTCGGCTTCATGAGCGCCGGCCTGCCGCTGTGGGCCGGCTTCGTGCTGACCTGCGTGCTGGCGGTGGGCGTGCTCGGCTGGGCCTTCAAGCGCGGCATCGCCGACCCGCTGCTGCGCTTCGGTCTGATGCCGGTGGTGGTCGCGACCATCGGCCTCGCGATCGCGATGCGCAACGGCGTGCGCGCCGGTTTCACCGCCGAGGCGCATCCGTTCCCGAGCCTGTTCGCCGACAGGCTGTTCCACCTGGGCGGCGTCACGGTGACGCTGATCGACCTGGGCACGCTCGCGATGGCGCTGGTGCTGGTGCTCGGCACGCAGGCCTTCCTCGCGAAGACGGTGACCGGCCGCGCGATGCAGGCCGTGGCCCAGAACACCGAGAGCGCCACCGTGCTCGGCATCGACGTGCCGCGCATGGTGTTCTACACGTTCGCGATCAACGCGCTGCTGGCCTGCGCCGCGGCGCTGCTGATCACGCCCACGTACCTCGCCAAGTTCGACATGGGCGAGCCGCTGGGCACCAAGGCCTTCTTCGCGGCGATCATCGGCGGCTTCAACAACTCGCGCGGCGCGCTGCTCGGCGGGCTGATCGTCGGCGTGGCCGAAAACCTGGCGTCGGCCTACATCTCGGCGGCCTACAAGGACGCCGTCGCGCTGGTGGTCTTCATGCTGGTGATCCTGTTCAAGCCGCAGGGGCTGCTGGGGCGCCGCGAGGAGCGCAAGGTATGAGCCCGGGCAAGCCCCGGATGCCGGTGCTGATCGGCGTGGCAGGCCTCGTGCTGCTGGTCGCGGTGCCACCTTTCCTGAAGAGCTACGGGGTGTACCTGCTGAGCTACTGGCTGGTGTTCGTGATCGCCACGATGGGGCTGAACCTGACGGTGGGTTACGCCGGCCAGAAGTCGCTCGGCCATGCCGCCTTCTTCGGCATCGGCGCGTACACGCTGGCGATCGCGATGAAGGCAGGCTTCAGCTTCTGGCTGGGGCTGCCGCTCGCGATGGCGGGCTGCTTCGCGGTGGGGCTCGCGCTCGGCTTCCCGGCGCTGCGGGTGCAGGCCATCTACCTGGCGTTCGCGACGCTCGGCTTCAACACCGCGGTGTGGCTGGTGATGCGCAACGAAGAGTGGCTGACCGGCGGCACCTTCGGCATCAACAACATCGCGCGGCCGTCGCTGGCCGGGTGGTCGCTCGAGCGCAAGCTGCCGTACTACTACTTCATCCTCGGCTGCACGCTGGTGCTGGGCGCGCTGCTGTGGAAGCTGCTGCGCTCGCCGTGGGGCAAGGCCTTCACGGCGCTGCGCGACAACCCGATCCGCGCCGAGAGCCTGGGCATCCACATCCAGGCCTACACGCTGCTGTCGTTCGCGATCGGCGCGGCGTATGCCGGCGCGGCGGGCGCGCTGTTCGCCTCGCTGGTGCAGTTCATCGAGCCGGCGCCGTTCACCGTGGGCGCGTCGATCATGATGTACCTGATGGTGGTGGTGGGCGGCTCGGGCCGCTTCTTCGGACCGGTGATCGGCTCGGCGGTCGGCGTGCTGCTGCCCGAGTGGCTGCGCTTCGCGCAGGGCTGGTACCTGTTCGTGTTCGGCAGCGCGGTGGTGTTGCTGATGCTGTGGCTGCCGGACGGCTTGCTGAGCATCCCCGAGCGGATCCGGGCGCGGCGTGCGGCGCGCGCGGCCTCGGCAGCACGAGCGGCCGCGGCGGCGTCGATCGGCGCACCGTCATGAGCACGCCGTTGCTGAAGGTGTGCGACCTGCGCAAGTCGTATGGCGCGATCGCCGCGGTCGCCGGGGTGTCGTTCGAGGTGATGCCGGGCGAGATCTTCGGCGTGATCGGGCCGAACGGTTCGGGCAAGACCACGATGTTCAACAGTGTGCTCGGGCAGATTCAGCCGAACGGCGGGCGGGTCGAGCTGAAGGGGCGTGACATCACCGGCCTGTCGCCCTTGCAGCTGAGCCGGCGCGGCGTGGGCCGCACCTTCCAGACGCTGCAGGTGTTCGGCAAGATGAGCGTGCGCGACAACCTGCTGGTGGCCGCGCAGGAGCACCACGGCAGCATGGCGGGGCGCCTGTTCGCGCCGGGCGATTCGGGGCGCGGCGCGCAGGCCGATGCGTTGATCGAGAAGTTCCGCATCGGCCACGTGGCCCACCAACTGGCCGGCGAGCTGAGCTACGGCCAGCAGAAACTGGTCGACATCGCGATGGCCTTCATGAGCGAGCCCGACCTGGTGCTGCTCGACGAGCCGTGTGCCGGCGTCAACCCGAGCCTGGTGGGCGGCATCGGCGTGCTGCTGAAGGAGCTCAACCGCGAGCGGGGCGGCAGCTTCATCGTGATCGAGCACAACATGGATTTCGTGATGGACCTGTGCCACCGCATCATGGTGATGGTCGAGGGGACGGTGATGGCGATCGGCACGCCGGACGAGATTCGCGCCAACCGGGAGGTGCTCGATGCTTATCTTGGCAACTGAGTCGGCAACCGAGCATCCGCGCCCATGACCGACACAGCCATCGAGTTCGAGGACGTCGTCGCCGGCTATGGCGAGTTCATGATCCTCAACAACCTCAGCCTGCAGGCGAAGCGCGGCCAGATCACGCTGCTGCTCGGCCCGAACGGTGCCGGCAAGTCGACCGTGTTGAAGACGCTGTTCGGCCTGCTGAAGGTGCGCCAGGGCCGCATCCGGCTCGACGGCGCCGACATCACCGGCACCGCCCCGAAGGACCTGCTGCTGAAACACGGCATCGCCTTCGTGCCGCAGGGCCGCAACCTGTTCGGCCAGCTCACCGTGTGGCAGAACCTGGAGCTCGGCGGCATCACGCTCGGCATGAAGACCACGCATGCGCGCATCCTCGAGGTGCTGGCGCGCTTTCCGCGCGTGCAGGCGCGCA
The DNA here is from genome assembly GCF_054049715.1 of Rhizobacter sp. P5_C2. Taxonomy (NCBI): domain Bacteria; kingdom Pseudomonadati; phylum Pseudomonadota; class Betaproteobacteria; order Burkholderiales; family Sphaerotilaceae; genus Rhizobacter; species Rhizobacter sp. P5_C2. Next base: position 30,017 of record NZ_JBFULV010000046.1, read on the forward strand.
TCGACAGCCAGGCGTCCGCGCTGTCGGGCGGCGAGCAGAAGCAGCTCGAGATCGCGCGGGCGATGCTGCTGCGCCCGCGCGTGCTGCTGATCGACGAACCGTCGATCGGGCTGTCGCCGATCGTGGTGGCCGACGTGTTCAAGCTGCTGCGCGACCTGGCGCAGCAGGGCACCACCGTGCTGATGGTCGAGCAGAACGTGAAGAGCGCGCTGAAGATCGCCGACGAGGCGATCGCGCTCGAATCGGGCCGCACGGTGCTGCACCGCCCGGCCGGCGAGCTGCTGGCCGATCCGCACATCGAGCGGCTGTTCCTCGGTGGCGCGCACGCGATCGGCACGCAGGCGGCTTGACGCGAGCAGCGCTCAGAACGACACGCCGACGAACGCCTTGACGCTCCTGCCCTGGGGGTCGTTGACGATCGACAGCCCGCCCTGGGCGGTGAAGTTGTCGTTCGTGAACTTGGCGCTCACGTCGAGCTGGCGCTGCGTGCCGTTCTGCGTGTACTTGACCAGGATGCTCTGGTTCTTCGAGACGAACGACAGCGCGGTGGCCACCGTCACGCTGCTCTGCCCGCCCGACGTGGCCTTGCGGTACGCGAAGCTCCAGTCGAGCTGCCCGTTCTTCAGCTTCGCGCTGAGCGCGCCGCCGACCTCCAGCACCTGCGACTGCGCCGTGCGCTCGCGGCCGACGAACAGCTGCAGGTTGCCGCGCACCACGTCGAACGCGAAGCTGGTCTCGACCTCGATGCGCGACTTGCGCAAGCCGCTGTCCTTCACGTCGTCGATGCGGAAGCTCAGCGTGAAATCCGGGCGGATCTCGAAGCTGCCCATGAACTGCAGCCGGTGCGTGCCGCTGCTCTTCGACTCGTAGACCAGCGCCAGGTGGTTGCGCAGCGGGTCGACGCGCACCTCGGTGGGCAGGGTCATCGGCGTGCCTGCGATCTCGAGCGCCGGATCCTCGAGCACGAAATGCAGGTGGATCGCGGTGGTGGCCGTGGCCACGCGCTCCCACTGCCCGGCGAACACCAGGCTGTTCGGGAAGGTGCTGGTGTCCTTGTCGTCGAACTGGAAACGCAGGCGCGACTTCGTGTCTTCGATGAAGCCGTCGATCACCGATTCCTTGCCGTCGATCGACAGCACCAGGTTGCCGTCGCCGTTCAGTCCCCACAGGCAGTCCAGCGTGAACGTGAAGTCACGGTCGCCGTCGGGGTCGACCACCAACCGGTTCTTGTCGAGATGGAAGCCGGGCAGGCCATCGGTGCCGCTCATGATGGTGAACACCGTCTGGCCGCCCTGCACCAGCGTGAGCTGGTTGCGGTCGTTGAACGACCACTCGACATCGACGAGGTCGCTGCCGCCGCCCGCGTTGCGGATCTTGATGCGGTTGCCTTCGGTGGTCCAATCGCCCAACTTGTTGGCGGCGCTGTCGTGCACGCTGCCGTTGGTGTCGAGGGTCAGGATGCCGTTGCCGACCATCAGCGGGAACTGTCTCATCGGGGATTCTCCTGTGGGTGGATTCCTGTGGGTGGATGTCAGAGCGTGCGCAGCGTGGCGACGCCGAATTGGAGGCGCAGCCGGCCCTCGCCGGGCGGCACCGAGCCGACCGGCCGCGCGGCATCGAGCTGCAGTGTCAACGCGTTGCCGTAGCGCCAGCGCAGGCCCAGCCCGAGCGCGGCCTTGGTGCCGCTGAAACCGGTCGGCGAATCGGCCACCGCGCCGACGTCGGCAAACACCGCCATCGACAGGCTGCGGCGCAACAGGCGTGCCAGGCCTTCGTCGGCAGGCTGCCACGGCAGCGGTCGCCAGTATTCGCCCTGTACGCTCCAGATGCGGCGGCCGACGGCAGCTTCTTCGCGGTAACCCCGCACGCTGTCGGCGCCGCCGAACGGCAGGTACTCGGTCAGCGGGGCCTGCGCCGTCACGCGGGCCCATCGGCTGTGCAGCGCCCAGAACTCCAGCCGGCCGAACAGGCCCCGGGCCGACGCCTCGGCGCGCAGCTTGCCGAAGCCCTCGCCCTCGGTGCGGCCGCGCGCGGCGCCGAGTTCCGCCTCGGTGTACGGCGACGACGGCGTGCCCGGCTGCGAGCGTTGCAGCACCAGGCTGGTGTCGACCAGCGTGGTCTGCGACGTGTCGTCGCCCGCGCCCCCGTCGTGATGCAGTTCGGCGCGGCTGCGCGCGATGCCGAATTCGGCCTGGCCGAAGCTGCCGCCGCGGTCTCGCCACAGGTCGAGCACACCCCGCAGGTCCACGCCCTTGCGGCGCTCGTCGGGCCGCGTGCTGTCGGTGGCGCGGTCGGGCGTGAAGTCGGAATACACGCGGCTGTTTAACTGCAGGCGCCGCCCCAGCAGTGCGAAGCCGACGAAGTCGCTGTCGTACGACACGCTGCCCGAGGCTTCGCGCTGCTGGCCCACGCCGAGCCCCATCGAATCGCCCGGCGCGAGGCCGTCGCGGCGGTAGTCGGCCGACAGCCGGACCGGCTTGCCCGAGCGGAACTCGGCGCCTGCTTCCACATGATTGCGCGCCGGGCGCATCGCCTCGCGCTGGCGCGGTGTCGCGGGCACCGGGCCGGGATCGACCTGTGTCGCCTCGATGGCCTCGGCCTGGCGCGTGCAGGCGGGCACCGCAGCGGTCGAAGCGGCTGCGCTCTGGGTGCCGGCACATTCGGGCGTGGCTTTCGGCAGGTCGCGCGGCGTGGCGCAGGGGGGCAGGTCGGCGGGAGGTGGTGTGTCCGCCGCTTCGGCAACGGGCTCGACGATCAGCAGCGCCAGGCGCTGCATCGGGCTTTCGCCGCGCGCCTTCAGCGCGTCGGCGTCCGGCGCCAGCCGCTCGTGGAACATCGCCAGCCGGGCCTGGTAGCCGATCGCGCTCAATCGCTGCAGGCGCTCGGCCAGCACACCCCGCGTGTAGTACTGGTGGGCGATCTGCAGCGCGCTGCCTTCGATGCCCGGCATGGCGTCGTCCAGCGGCAACTGGATCGCCGCGGGTTGCGGCGACTGCGGAAGCCAGACGGCCTTGGCCGCGCACAGATGCTCGCGCGGGTGGTCGTGCACGCGCGCGAAATCGCTGCTGGGCAACAGCATGTAGAGGGCCTGTTCGACCGACGCGAAGGAACCGCGCAGGTAGACGGCGGCGATCATCGGATCGGGCTCCAGCAGGATGCGGCCGCCCACGCCCCGCGGCTGGCCGCGGGCGACCGGCTGCGTGTCGAGCCAGTGGGGCCGGGCGACGCGGATGTTGGCGTGCTCGCGAGGCGCGTTCGACACCCCGCCCAGCTCGCGCGCGCCCGCCTGGTCCTTGGCCTGCAGCTGGGTCGAGGTCGTCAGGCCGCGCACCTCCAGGTAGTCCTGCATCGCGTCCTGGACGCGCGGGCGGTACCACAGCCTGCACTGGAAGTCCGCCAGCGCGGCCTCTGCCAGCCCGCCGCGCAAGGTCTCCCATTGCACGACATTGGCGGTGGGCCTCAGCTTGAGGTCGCGCAGCGGCGGCGCGATCTCGAAGTCCATCAGGCCCTGGCGCGGGCGCGCGGGCGAATCGACATCCACCTTCGGCATCAGCGGCCCGTCGGCCAGCGCCGCGTTGTTCTCGTGCAGCGCGGTGAAGACCGAGGCGAGGTCCTGCACCACCAGTGGTGAGCCCTGGCTGCGCAGGGCCTGCGACCAACGGCCGACCTTCACGGTCGCCTCGCCCCAGGGCATCGAGCCCTGCCACAGCTCGGCCGCGAGCGGGTCCGTTTGCACGAGCGATTCGAGTTCGCGCTGGCGTGCCGGGCTGTCGGCGGTCTGCAGCAATTGCGCCAGCACTTTCGGCCGCGCGGCGAAGAGGGTTTGCAGGTAGCCGGTCAATTCCGCCGTGACCGCCTCGGCGCTGAGCCGGCAACCGTCGAACACCGGCCGGGCGCTGCCGTCATGCCAATCGATGCGTGCGGAGCCCGCGGCGATGGCGAGGTGCCCCTCGCGCAACTCGACCTGCACGGTGAAGGTGGGGGGCTGCACCGGCTCGGTCGCGGCGCTCTGCGCGGCTACGGGCCGGCATGCCAGCAGCATCGGCAGCATCAGGGCCGCGACGGCCAGGTACGACAGCTTCTTCACGCGATCCTGGCCTCCCATTGTGGGAACCAGCATAGCGGCGCGCCGGCTCGCGGGCCTCGTCTGAATTGAGGATGCGGCGATGGGTGGTCGAATGTGCTGCGCAGGCTGGTCCGACGTGCGCGAACTCATGCACGATGGCTTCCCCACCGTTTGCGTTCAGGATGCCCCGTTCGCCTGCGTCGGCATCTTCAGATCGCATGTCAACGTGGGCTTCTTTCAAGGAGCGTCACTGCCGGACCCCGCGGGCTTGCTCGAGGGCACGGGCAAGAACATGCGCCATGTGAAGCTGAGGCTCGGCCGCACCATCGATGCGACTGCGCTCGAGGCGCTTGTCGATGCCGCCCATCGGGACATCGTCGCGCGGTTGAACGCCGCCGAGTGAAGACGGCGCGGCGAGACCGATCGGTGATCCACCAGTCGTTCTTTCAGGACAGCCGCGGGCAGGTACGAAGAGCCCCCGTTGACGTGCCCCCCTGCCGCTAGAATCCGCAGCCTCGCTCGCCGTAGTTCAATGGATAGAACGGCCGCCTCCTAAGCGGCAAATACAGGTTCGATTCCTGTCGGCGGGACCAGTGCACAGTCGCCCGGTTCTGCGCTCGCTGTACAGCTCGATCGCGCGCCTGTCATCCCTGGCTGACATCGATCCTGCTGATCGCTACGGACGGTGCCGCCGCGGGGCGACACCGAACGAGGCGCCTCATCGGTGAATGGAGCGCGGGCGGGTTAGTCGCGCGTTGACGATCAGCCCGCCGTCACCTCGATGCGACGCGGCTGCGCATGCGCCTGCTTCGGAATGCGCAGCGTGAGCACCCCATCCTTCAGGTTGGCTTCGATCCGCGCCGTGTCGAGCTCGCGGCTGAGCGTGAAGCTGCGACGGTAGCGCGGCACACGCACCTCGGCGTACACCGCTTCCAATCCGTCTGGCGTCAGCGGCTGCACGCCGCCTTCGATCAGCAGGGCATCGCCTTCGACCTTCAGCTCCAGCTGCTCCTTCGGAACGCCGGGCATGTCCGCCAGCAACGTGATGCCGTTCGCATCCTCGAACACGTCGACGGCGGGCGGCACGGCGCGCAGCGTGTCAGGTTCGGCACCGGTTCGGGTCACTTGCTTGTTGTCGCTCATGATCTTTCTCCTGAGGGTTGCGCGCGTCACTGCACCGTGATGCGCTTCGGTTGGGCAGATTCGCGGCGCGCGACGCTCACGCGGAGCACGCCGTCGCGGTAGGTGGCGTTCACCTGGCCGGGGTCGATGTCGTCGGGCAACGAGACGGCCCGCATGAAACTGCCGGCACCGCGCTCCCGGGTGTAGACGTTCACCTTTCCGGCCGCGTCCGGGATGCCGGACGAGCGCTCACCCGCGATGCGCAGCACGCCGCGGTCGATCGTCACCTCGATCTTCGAGGCATCCAGCCCCGGTGCGAACGCATAGACCTCGACGCTGCTCGGCGTGCGGCCGACATTGATGGCCGGGACCGTGCCCGGTGCCACCGACCGGATGCTGCCGGGAAGACCCGAGACGCCAAACACGTCATCGAGTTCACGACGCAGGCGTTCGAACTGACCGAACAGGCTGCCCGGATGATTCAGGATCGATTCGTACATGGTGTGACCTCCGATTCAATGGTGGACGCCGGCCGGGGACCAGGACCAGCCGGCACGGAAAACCAGATAGGAGTCCCCCTGGTCGTTTCAAGAGGAGACGCTGCCCGCTACCGGTCGCTACCACTTGTCCTCGTCGAAGAGGTCCTCGGCCAGCCACGTCCAGCGCTGCTGGCGTGGCAGCGCCTGGCCTCTGGGTAGCGCCGCGTAGACCCACGCAGGCCGCTGCGGGTGGCGTGCTTCGCTGCCCTGGCGCGGGCCGGTGGCCCCGATCGCCAGCGAGCAGGTTCGGCTGCTTGTTGTGTCCTCGGCCGTCGGCCCGGGACACGACGATCTTGCTTCGTCCATGGGTGTCCTCCTGGTCATCAGGCGTCGACCAACAAGGGCTGCCGGCCGACTCGCGACAAAAATAGTGGCTGCTGCTCGCGGATTCAAGGGGTCGATCCCGCACCCTGCGACCGACGTAGATACCGGCGTCAGATCGTTGTGTGGCGCGGGCTGCAGAGCCAATCTACATCGCAACAGGCTGATTCGGTCCCAGCGACGCTCTGTCGACGCGTCAGCCCGTACGCAACGCCACGAGCACGTACGGGCGAGCGACTGGACCTCAGGCACCCATGACACCGGACTACGTCGACACGGTCAGGCTGCTGCTCGCGATTGAGGCCGGGCCCCGCGGCGGCACTACGCTCCAATCTCCCCATACGTCGGCTTCCCATCGCGCTCCAACCGGTGGTACGTCGCCCCCTTGCTGCTGGTGGCCGACGCCACCTGCTTGAATGCCGCCGGCACCGTGCCACTGCCGAAGAGCCGCTTGCCCGAGCCGAGTACCACCGGAAAGATGAACAACCGGTACTCGTCGATCAAGTCGTTCTTCAGCAGCGTCTGCATCAGGTCGGTGCTGCCCCAGGTCTGCACGCTCTGGCCCGGCTGCTCTCGCAGCTTGCGGAGTTCGGCGACCACGTCGCCCCGGACCAGGTTGGAATTGTTCCAGCTGACACGCTCCAGGCTGCGCGACACCACGTGCTTCGGCCGCGAGTTGAGCGCGGTCGCGATCGCATTGCCCGGGTCGGTGATCTTCGGCCAGTAGTTGGAGAAGATGCCGTAGGTCTTGCGGCCGAGCAGGAAACCGTCGGCGTCCGCGAACCCCTCGATGATCAGCCGCCCCATGACGTCGTCCGAATAGGGGCCCTGCCAGCCTCCATGCAGGAAGCCACCCTCGCGGTCCTCGTCGGGGCCGCCGGGAGCCTGCATGACGCCGTCCAGGGTCAGGAATGCATTCACGATGATCTTGGGCATGATGAGTTTGTCCTTTCATCATCACGACGAGCCACGCCGGCCCGAATCGACACGACCTGACTCTTTCCGGTTGCCGCTACGACAGCGCGGTCTCCAGGTCGTGCTCAGGCCGCACACCCAGCGGCAACACCGACAGCGTGACGCCGTCCAGCGTGAGCACCAGCCCCAGTTGCCCGCCCACCTGCATCACACCGCAGGCGCTCGCATGCGGTGATGACGATGTTTCGGCCACCACCGCGGACGTCCCCGCCAACGCACTGATCGGCGGCTGGCGAAGCATCGCCCACAGCGCCTGTGGATCACGCAGCTGCAGCGACTGCAGGTACCGCCGGAAGACGGTCTCTTCGCCCGGATCCAGCTCGGGAGGGGGCCGGCGCCCGGGTACCCCGCCCGCCTCCCGCAGCCGCGACAGCGCCCGCCGCAACTGCTGTCGGCTGCCGGCTTCGGACCTGCGGCTGGCCTGTGCGATCTCGGCATGGCCGACCTCGAACACCGCGTGCAGCAGCACCGCGGCGCCGTCCGCCGGTGTCAGATGGGCCGCGAGCAGCCGCAAGGCTCGGGCGGCCTCTTCCGCGAGCGCCGCATCCATCTCGGCCGAGGGCGAGGCCCGCGCCGTGTCGTCGTCGGACTCCATCTCGGCCACCCATTGCTGCATCCACTGGCGGCGCCGCAGGCGGTCGATGGCCAGATGCCGCACCACGGTGAGCAGCCAGGCCTGCGCGGCGTTCAGCTCGAGCGCGTCGGCCTCCAGCGCCCGGACGTAGGCGTCCTGCACGGCATCCTCGGCGTCCGCCGGGCCCAGCAGGCGGGTGGCCGCACGCACCAGGCGGCGGCGGTCGGCGTGGATCAGGGCCAGCGTGCGGTCGTCATGCATCGGCGCAGCTTGCCACAGCCGGCACCGGCGCGGTGTCACGCCAGCCGCGTCTCGTTCGTCAAGGCAGTTCAATCACCAGAACGCCACCAGGACCCACCATGGACACTCCCGACACCACCCCGCCGTCGAGCGCCACCGAGCCGCGCACCTCCTACCTGGAGGAGAAGGCCTTCAAGGCGCGCACGCTGCTGATCTTCGGCACCGTCACCGACGTGACCGCCGCCGACGTGACGCGCCGCCTCATCGCACTCGACGCCGAGAGCGCCGACCCCATCGACGTGCTGGTGAGCTCGCCGGGCGGCCACCTGGAATCGGGCGACGCCATCCACGACATCCTGCGCTTCATCGCCGCGCCGGTGAACATGATCGGCACCGGCTGGGTCGGCAGCGCCGCCACCCATCTCTACCTGGCGGTGCCCCGCGAGCGCCGCTACTGCCTGCCCAACACGCGCTTCCTGATCCACCAGCCCAGCGGCGGCGCCGGCGGGCAGGCCAGCGACATCGCGATCCAGGCGATCGAGATCATCAAGGCCCGCGAGCGCATCGCGCGCACGATCGCACGCGAGACCGGCAAGTCGCTCGAGGTGGTGTTGAGCGACATCGAACGCGACCGCTGGATGTCGGCCGAGGAAGCGGTCGAGTACGGGCTGGTGTCGCGGATCATCGAGCGCAAGACCCAGCTCCGGGGCGCCTGAGCCTCAGGCCGGCGAAAGACCCGGCCGATGTTCGTTGACTGAACCGCCCTCGGGAGAACCCCGGGGTGGCGGATCCCGCGCGCCGCTATGCTCGTCCCGAGCCGGGGAGCCCCGCCGGAAGCGGCGGTCCGAGCGAGGTCACCGATGACATCCAAAGAACCTGCGTCGGGTTCCGCGCCCCAGCGGCGCGGCTGGCTGGCCTCCGTGGCGCGGATTCCGGGCGGTGGCATCGCGATCGCGCTGCTCATCCGCGTGCTGCTGTTCAGCACCGCGGTCACACTGCTGCTGACCATCCTGCAGCTGACGCTCAGCTACCGCAGCGAGCGTGCGCGCCTGGAAAGCCGCTTCGGCGAGATCGACCAGGCCAGCTCGCGCAGCCTCAGCGAGAGCCTGTGGGCGCTGGACTCCAAGCAGCTCGAGGAGCAGCTCGAAGGCATCGTGCGCCTGCCGTCCATCCGCGCGGCCGAGGTGCACGAGACGGCGTCGTCCTCCCACGCGCTGACGGTCCTGCGCGGCGAGCGGCAGACCGCCCGCTCGGTGGTGAAGGAATTCCCGCTCGCCTGCTGCGGCGACCATCCGCAGGTCATCGGCGTGCTCCACATCGAGGCCACGCTGGCCGACATCTACCGCGACCTGGCGGCACAGGCCGTCGTCATCCTGCTCAGCAATGCCGCCAAGACCTTCCTCGTCGCGCTCTTCATCCTGTTCGTCGTGCACCGGCTCGCGACCCGCCACCTGCTGGACATCGTCGCGTCGATCGGCAACGTCACGCCGCAGGCCCAGGCACCGCCGCTGCAACTGCGGCGCCAGCAGTCCCGTGGCGATGAACTCGACCAGCTGGTCGATGCCCTGAACGCGATGCGCGAGCGGCTGGCCCAGCATGCGGCGGAGCTGGGCAACGCCAATGCCCGCATGGCGATCATCCTCGACAACATCCCGGACCTCGCCTGGGTGAAGGACGCCGACGGGCACTACGTCGCGGTCAACCGCGCCCTCGCCACCACGCTCGGCTTCGACAACCCGGGCCAGATGATCGGCAAGACCGATCTCGACGTCCATCCGCCGGAACTCAGCCGCTCGTACCTGCTCGACGATGCCGAGGTGATGGCGTCGAGCACCAGCAAGCGCATCGAGGAGCAGCACGTGCGCGCCGACGGCAGCAGCGCGCTGGTGGAAACCATCAAGACGGCACTGCGCGACCGCGACGGCCGCGTGACCGGCACGGTCGGCATTGCCCGCGACATCAGCGGGCGCCAGCAGGCCGAAGCCGACCGGGTGGCCCGCCACGCCGCCGAAGCGGCCAACCAGGCCAAGAGCGAGTTCCTGGCCAACATGAGCCACGAGATCCGCACGCCGATGAACGCCATCCTCGGCATGTCGTACCTGGCCCTGCAAAGCGGGCTCGACCCGCAGCAGCTCAACCAGGTCCAGAAGATCCACGGCGCCGCCGAATCGCTGCTCGGGATCATCAACGACATCCTCGACTTCTCGAAGATCGAAGCCGGCAAGCTCGACATCGAGGCGATCGACTTCGACCTCGGCGACGTGCTGGAAGGCCTGGGCCACCTGGTCGGCATGAACGCCGAGGAGAAGGGGCTGGAGCTGCTGATCGCGTTGCCGCCGCAGCTGCCCCGCGCGCTGGTGGGCGACCCGTCGCGGCTGCGCCAGGTGCTGCTGAACCTGGGCTACAACGCCGTCAAGTTCACCGAACGCGGCGAGGTGGTCATCGCGATCGCGATCGCCGGGCGCGAGGCCGGCGCGATCGACCTGCGCTTCGAGGTGCGCGACACCGGCATCGGCATGACGCCCGACGAACAGCAGCGCCTGTTCCAGCCGTTCACGCAGGGCGACGCGTCGACCAGCCGGCGCTACGGCGGCACCGGCCTGGGCCTGTCGATCAGCCGGCGCCTGGTGGAACTGATGGGCGGCACGATCGGCGTCGACAGCACGCCGGGCCGGGGCAGCATCTTCCGCTTCACGCTGCGCTTCGGCCTGCAGCCGCAGCCGAGCGACACGCCGGTGTCGCACGAAGCCGAGCTGCGCGGCCGGCGCGCGCTGGTGGTCGACGACAACGCCTGCGCGCGCGAGCTGCTGGCCGGCATGTGCAGCTCGCTCGGCCTCGACATCGACACCGCCGCCGACGGCCAAGCTGCCTTGCGCATGGCGCGGCGGGCGGACGCGGCCGGTACGCCCTACCACCTGGTGCTGCTCGACTGGAAGATGCCCGGGCTCGACGGCGTCGAATGCGCGCGCCTGCTGAGCCTTGATGAAAGCCGGCGCCATGCGGCGCCGACCGTGCTGATGGTGACGGCGTTCGGCCGCGACGAAGCGCAACGGCAGCTGGCGCAGCGGCAGGTCCGCGTCGGCGCCTTGCTGACGAAGCCGGTCTCGCCATCGACGCTGTTCGATGCCTGCGGCGAGGCGCTCGGCCTGGCGCGGCCCCGTGCACCGCGCGCGATGCAGCGCCAGGAGGCCTTGCACGGGCACCAGGCGCAGTTGCGCGGCGCGCAGATCCTGCTGGTGGAAGACAACCCGATCAACCGCGAGATCGCGCTCAGCATCCTGGGCCGTGCCGACATCGCCGTCAGCGTGGCCTGCGACGGCCGCGAGGCGCTGCAGATGCTGGCGGGCCAGCGTTTCGACGGCGTGCTGATGGACTGCCAGATGCCGGTGATGGACGGTTACGAGGCCACGCGCGCACTGCGACTGCAGCCGCAATGGCGCGAGCTGCCGGTGATCGCGATGACCGCCAACGCGCTGGTCGGCGACCGCGACAAGGTGCTGGCGGCCGGCATGAACGACCACGTCGCCAAGCCGATCAACGTGGACCAATTGTTCGCCACCCTCGCCCGCTGGATCCATCCGGCCGCGGCGGCGCCCGACGACGCACCGGCGATCGACCGCGAGGCCGGCATCGCCGCGACGATGGGCGACGAAGACCTGTACCGGCGCCTGATGCGCATGTTCCGCGACCGCGAGACGGACTTCGCGCAGCGCTTCCGGGCCGCCCGTGCGGCGGGCGACACGTCAACGGCGATGCGCATGGCGCACGACCTGAAGAATGTCGCCGGCACGCTGGCCGTGCGCGCCGTGCACCAGGCGGCGTCCGAGCTCGAACGGGCCTGCATCGACGAGATCGACGACGCCGGTGTCGAGCCGCTGCTGCGCAAGGTCGAGCGGCTGCTGGGGCCGGTCATGGCCGAGCTGGTCGCACTCGGTTGAACGCCCGCGTCAGCGGCCGCGCTTGGCGTCGTACCAGAGCTCCGGCCGATCGGAGGGCGTCCCCGGCGTCAGCAGCGGGTTGGTCAACTCGATCACCGTGCGCGTCTCGAGGCGCGCCTTGCGCAGCCACTCGCCGAAGTACTGCCGGAACAGCTTGTCGAACGAACCGTCGGCGATGGCCTTTTCGAGGCCCGCGCGGATGTCTTGCGCGAGCCGGGTGTTCTTGCGGTTCACCATGAAGTAGGCGTCGTAGAAGTAGTGCAGGGCGAGGTGCGGCTCGACGTCCAGCGTGTCGGCATTGAGGGCCTGCTCCTCCCAGATCTCCATCATGCTGCGCGGGAAGTAGTCGAAACGCTTGCCGGTGAGCATCTTGAACAGGCCCTCGTAGCGCGGCGCGGTGATCACGTCGATGCCGTTGGCCCGCAGGATCTGCGTGTCCGGCCACTCCTGGCCCTGCGCGAGCCGCAGGCGCTTCAGGTCGGCCAGCGTGTCGACGCCGGCGACCAGGCCCTGGTCGCCCTTGCGGATCAGGCCCAGGCGCCAGCCGAGCAGGCCCTTGTTGATCGGGATGTAGATCGGCAGCAGGCGCGCCTCGCGCTCGGCGGAACTGGGGATCGGCCCGACGTCGATGCTGCGGCCGGCCTCGATCTCCAGCACCTGCCGCTCCTGGTTCATCGCGGTCTCGGCCGGCTGGAGGCGGTAGTCGGTCCCGACCTTCGACAACGCGAGCTGCAGCAGTTGCAGCGCATAGTCGTAGCGGTGGTCGCCTTCGAATTCGGGTTTCGGAACGCGGACGATCTCGACCGCGGAAGCAGCCAGGTGGGCTGCGAACAGCACGCATGCCAGCAGGCGAGACACCATTCGCATGATCATCTCCTCGACGTCCGGGGGACGCGGCGATCATACGGCGCGGGCGCGTTCGGTGGCTCCAATTCACGCGTCGGGCGCGGTCGCGATCAGCCGGATGCCCAGCCCGAACAGCACGACACCCGCGCTGCGGTCGACCCAGGTCTTGCAGCCGAGGTAGACCTTGCGCGGCCCCTGCGACGACAGCAACAGCGCGACGAACGCGTACCAGCTGGCCTCGATCGCGAACACCGCGGCGACGAGCGCGACGCCGAAGCCGGCCGAGAAGCTGTGCGGCAGGAAGGCCGCGAACACGCTGCCGTAGACGATCGCCGTCTTCGGGTTGCTGAGCTGGGTGGCCAGCCCGCGCCACAGCGAGCGCCCGAACTGCCGGGGCTCGTCCGCGCCGCCGGACTGCAGCGTCAGCGGTTCGCGCGCGCCGCGGAAGATCAGGAAGCCGAGGTAGCAGAGGTAGAGCCCGCCGCCGAGCTTCAGCGCGAAGTACAGGGTGGGCACCGCCACCAGCACCGCCTGCAGCCCGAGCAAGGCCATCGTGGCGAACGCCATGCCGCCGAGCCCCATGCCGAGCGCCGCCGCGACGCCCTGCGAGCGGGAGCCGGCGACCGACATGCGCGCCACCATCACGAAACTGGGCCCCGGGCTGACGACGCCGACGGACAGCGCGGCGACGATGCCCGCCAAGGCGATGAGTTCCTGCACGATTCGATCTCCTGTTGAAGTGGCGGCGAGGATACCCCTCGACGCCGGGTTGCCGCGACCCACAACGGGTCACGTGCGATGGATCAGCGCTTGCGATTGGTCAGCATCACGCCGAGCACGCTCAGCGCGCCGCCGATGCCCATCGACGCCGTGATGGTCTCGCCGAGCAACAGCGACGCGAGCGCGACGCCGAACACCGGCACCAGGTTGTTGAACACCACCGTGCGCGACGGGCCGATGGCCTTCACGCCTTCGCCGTACCAGACGAAGCCGAGCACCGTGCCGAATGCGCCGAGGTAGATCACGGCCGCCCAGACCGGCCACGCCACCTGCCGCCACGCGACATCGGCCCATTCGCCGGCCGACCCGAGCAGCAGGAACGACAGGCCCCACAGCGCGGCCCAGGTGGTCGCGACCAGCGGGCTCAGCCCGGCGAACGCGACGCGGCCGATCACCGTGTAGGCGGCCCAGCTCAGCACCGCGCCGAACATCAGCAGCTCGCCGGTACCGATCGATCGGCTGATGTCGTGCAGGGCCGCGAACGGGCTGCCACGCGTGATCACGACGACGGCGCCGGTCAATGCCAACGCAATGCCCCACCACTGCAGCGGTCTCAACCGCTCGCGGAACACCAGGCTCGCAGCCACCGCCGTCACGACCGGGTTCAGTGCGACGAACAGCGCGGTGCGGCCGGCCGGCATGCGTGCCAGCGCCGAGAAGAAGCACAGGTTGTAGAGAAAGATGCCGGTGAGCCCGAGGCCCGCGGTGGCCGCGCATTGGCGCCAGCTCAGCCGCGGTAGGCCGCCGGCCGAGCGCCAGGCCAGCGGCAGCAACAGCAGCACCGCGACGCCGAAGCGCAGCACGGCCGCCACCGCCGGCGGCATCGCCTGCGCGAGCTCCTTGCCGGCGATGAAGGTGCCGCCCCAGAACAGCGCGACCATCACGAGCTTGGCGTAGACGATGCTGAGGTTCGGCCGATCCCACGGGGGCGAAGCGGCGATGGTGGCGGTCATGAAGGCGTGTGGATCGTTGGTCGGCGCCGGATGCTAGTTTTCATGGGTTGTCATGGTCAAATGAACAAACGCTCATACCTCGCGCACGGCCGCCCATGGCCTTCTCGTGACCCCGCCATGACCTTCACCCAGCTGGAAATCTTCGCGCTCGTCGCCGAGCTCGGTGGCTTCACCGCGGCAGCCGCGCGCCTCGGGATCGGCCAGTCGGCCGCTTCGCACGCGCTGAAGGCGCTCGAGAAGGAACTGCGCGTGTCGCTGATCTCGCGCCACCCGACGGCGTTGAAGCCGACCGAGATCGGTCAGCAGGTGCTGCTGCGTGCGCGCGAGATCCTGAACCTGGCCGAGGCCCTGAAGCAGGAAGCCGCCGCGGTGGGCGGACTGAGCCAGGGCGTGCTGCGCATCGGCTCGTTCGGGCCCACCTCGTCGGTCCGGCTGCTGCCCGGCATCCTGGCCGAGTTCCGCCGCGGCTTTCCGGGCATCGAGGTCTATGTCGACGAAGGCGAAGACAGTGCGGTGACGCGCTGGATCCTCGAAGGCCGCGTCGATGTCGGCTTCGTGGTGCTGCCCGACGAGCGCTTCGACACCACGCCGCTGCTGGTCGACGAGCTGATGGCGCTGGTGCCCGCGGCCCACCCGCTGTCGAAGGCGCGCAGCATTGCGCCGGCCGATCTGATCGGCATGCCGTTCATCCTCACGCAGGCGGGCAGTTCCTCGCTGGTCGAGAGTCGCTTCAGCGCGCTGGGCCTGCACCCCGACATCCGCTACCGCGTCTCGCAGATGGTCACGATCCTGGCGATGGTCGACCGCGGCGAAGGTGTGTCCATCGTTGCCGAGCACGCCCTGCCCGAGCAGCTCGAGACGCACTACCCGGGCATCCTCGCGCGACCGCTGCGCCCGGTCGCACGCCGCCAGATCGGCCTGGCGGTGCGCAGCCTGCGGCAGGCCTCGCCGGCCGCGCGGGAGTTCCTGAAGATCGCGGCGCGTGTGTGCCGCCCGAAGCCCACGGCGAAGAAGGCCTCCGTATGACCACCCCCCGCGGCGGCGCGGGGCCGGTCAGCGGCGCAGCCGCCCGCTCGCGTCGACGATCGACAGGTCGACGAAATCGAGCCCGGTGTGGTCGCTCGGGCTGTAGTTGATGCGCATGCCGCCGAGGTCGTAGGCGGACATGCCGTTCAGCGCAGCCAGCACCGATGTTCGGTTCGGCGCGCGGCCGGCGCGGCGGATCGCCTCGACCAGCACCTTCGCGTCGGCAAAGCCCTCGACGAGCGCCGGCGTGATGTCCTCGACGTGCGCCGCCTTTGCGAACTCGAGCACCTCCTTGATCAGCGGCGACGCGATGGCCCGCTCGTTCGGGAACACCTGCGCGATGATCGTGCCGTGCGCGTTGGACTTCATCAGGTCGATGAAGCCCTTCGATGCGTTGTTCGACAAGGTGACGATCTGCGATTGCAGGCCTGCGGCGCGGATCAGCGCCGTGCCGCCGGACACCGCCTGCGCCGAGCCGACGAACAGGATCGCCTGTGGCTCGGCCTTCTTCAAGGCCTCGACCGTCGGCCCGAATTCGGGCTTCTGCTGGTTGAACTGGCCGGCGAACACCGGCGTGATGTGGCCCGTCTCGAAGCCGGCGCGCGCACCGGCCATCGCATCGAGACCCGACGAATCCTCCGGGTACACGACCGCGATGCGGCTCACGCCCACGCTCATCAGGTGCTCGATCGCACGCTGGGCCTCGCGCGACGACGACGCGCGGACGTTGAACACATAGGGCTGCACCGGCTTGCGCAGCACGGCGGCGCCGGTCAGCGGCGCCACCAGCGCGATCTTCGACTGCTCCAGCACCGGCAGCATCGCCTGGGTCTGCGGCGTGCCGCGGCTCAGGAACAGCGCGACCACCTTCGGGTCGGCCGCCAGCGTCTTCGCGTTCTTCGCGGCGAGCGGGGCCTCGAAGTGGTCGTCGAGCGACACCAGTTCGAGGCGCTGGCCGTCGATGCCGCCACGGGCGTTGATCGTGTCGAAGTACAGCGTCGCGCCGGCCGTCATGTCGCGCACGCCAGCCGCGACGGGGCCGGTGAAACCAGCCGTCTGGCCGATCCGGATCTGGCCTTGGGCAGGCGCCAACACCATCAGGCTGGCGCTCAGCGCCAGCAGACTCTTCCACATGTGCATTCAAGCTCCCTGGGCGTGGAAAGGTTCCACTTGTCGTACAAGTCTAGTGATCGACGTCACGAATCCGGTGGATGCCTCTGCAAATTCGACGGCAAGAAGTCACGGTTTGCGCGGCAAGGTCATCGCTTGACATTCCCACGCGGTCAGCCCCT
The DNA here is from genome assembly GCF_054049715.1 of Rhizobacter sp. P5_C2. Taxonomy (NCBI): domain Bacteria; kingdom Pseudomonadati; phylum Pseudomonadota; class Betaproteobacteria; order Burkholderiales; family Sphaerotilaceae; genus Rhizobacter; species Rhizobacter sp. P5_C2. Next base: position 46,689 of record NZ_JBFULV010000046.1, read on the forward strand.
AGACTCCGCCCGAGCTTGAAATCTCCATCCGCCTTGAGAACCGTCCGCGCCCTCTTCGTGATCTTCCTTGCGCTGCTGATGCCCCTGCGGGCAGCAGTCGCCGGGGCGATGCTGTGCCCGACCGGTGGCGCTGCTGTAGCTCACCAGCAGCACCAGGGGATGTCCGACGACTCGGCCGCCGCGCATGCGCATCACGAGGGCATGCACCACAACGAGGCAGAGCCGTCCCCCGCGCCCCATGCGCACGACACCGGCTGCAACCTCTGCGCGGCGTTCTGCTCGATGACCCCGATGCCGAGCACCGCGCCGACGATCGAGCCGTCGATGCTCGCCGCCACGCTGAGCTTCCCGGCGCTGCACGCGCCGGCCCCCAGCTTCCAGTCCGACGGCCAGGACCGTCCACCCCGAAGCCGCTGACCCCGCAAGGGCCCGGTGACCGGGCCCGAGGGTGCCCGCGCGTCCCTGCGCGGGCTGTTGCCGACCCCGCCCTGCGGGCGCCGGCGATTCAACCGACTTCGAACCATGAACCTGAACCTGTCGAAGGTGGCCGGCGCCTTGTCGCTGCTGGCGCTGACCGGCTGCGCGTCCTTCTCGGCGGACGGCGGCTTCGACCGCGTCGCGTCGCTGACGCGCGAACGCACCGGCATCGCGCCGGACTCGTTGCGCACCCCCGCGGCGTCCGACGCGGCACGCACCCGCAGCACCGAGCTGCTGCAACAACCACTGACGCCTGACGCCGCGGTCGAGCTCGCGCTGCTCAACCACCGCGGCCTGCGCGCGAGCTTCGCCGAACTCGGCATCGCCGAAGCCGACCTCGTGCGCGCCGGCCGCCTGCACAACCCGTCGCTGCGCTTCGGCCGGCTGGCCGGCGGCGGCAGCGTCGAGATCGACCGCGCAGTGATCTTCGACGTGCTGGGGCTGCTGGCGATGCCGACCGCGTCGCGCATCGAGCGCGATCGCTTCGAGTTGGCCCAGCTGCAGGCCGCGGCCGATGCGGTGAGCCTCGCCGCCGAGGCCCGGCGCGCCTTCTTCGACGCGGTCGCCGCGCAGCAGCTGCTGGGCTATGCCGAGCAGGTGAAGGAGGCCGCCGACGCCTCGGGCGAGCTCGCACGGCGCATGGCGGTCGCCGGCAACTTCAGCAAGCTGGAGCAGATGCGCGAGCAGGCGTTCCAGTCCGATGCGCTGGCGCAGTGGCTGCGTGCGCGCCACCAGGCGGTGGCCGGGCGCGAACGGCTGGTGCGCGCGCTCGGCGTGGCCGACGACCTGCCCGCGTTCACGCTGCCCGAACGCCTGCCCGAGCTGCCGCCCGCGCCGGTCGACTCGCAGAACGCCGAGCAGACCGCGATGGACAAGCGCCTCGACCTGCTGATGGCGCGGCGCAACGCCGAATCGACCGCCGCCTCGCTCGGCCTGACGAAGGCGACGCGCTTCATCAACGTGCTCGACGCCGGCTACCAGAACCAGAGCAGCCGCAGCGACCAAGGCAGCGAGCCGCGCCGCAACGGCTACGAGATCACGTTCGAACTCCCGCTGTTCGATTTCGGAAGCGCCCGCGTGGCGCGCGCCGAGGCCACCTACCGGCAATCGGTGGACCGTGCCGCGCAGCTCGCGCTGCAGGCGCGCTCCGAGGTGCGCGAGTCGTACTCGGCCTACCTCGGCGCGTACGAGCTGGCGAAGCACTACCGCGACGAGGTCGTGCCGCTGCGCAAGCGCATCTCCGACGAGCAGCTGCTTCGCTACAACGGCATGCTCGGCAGCGTCTTCGAGCTGCTGGCCGATGCGCGCTCGCAGATCGCCGGCGTGACCGGCGCGGTCGAGTCGCTGCGCGACCACTGGATCGCCGAGAGCGCGCTGCAGACGGCGCTCGCCGGCCGCTCGCCTGTCAACGCGCCCACCGCTGCCTCCCCCGACATGCCCCGCTGACGGAGCCCCCCATGACCCACCGCAGAACCTTCTTCAAGGCCGCCGGCGCGACGCTGCTCGGCGCCGCCACCGTCAGCCGCGTCGGCRCAGCCTCGCTGCCCGAAGCGGCCACGCAATCGAGCGCGACGATGCAGCCGCCCCCGCCACCGCCCAACGGCCGCCCCTTCAACCCGATCGTCACGCTGAACGGCTGGTCGCTGCCGTGGCGCATGAAGGACGGCGTCAAGGAGTTCCACCTGCTGGCCGAGCCGGTGGTGCGCGAGATCGCGCCCGGCATGAAGGCCAGGCTGTGGGGCTACAACGGCCAGAGCCCGGGCCCGACCATCGAGGCGGTCGAGGGCGACCGCGTGCGCATCTTCGTGACGAACAAGCTGCCCGAGGTCACCAGCGTGCACTGGCACGGCATCCTGCTGCCGTCGGGCATGGACGGCGTGACGGGCCTGACCCAGCCGCCGATCGAGGTCGGCAAGACCTTCGTCTACGAGTTCGTGCTGCAGCGCTCGGGCACCTTCATGTACCACCCGCACGCCGACGAGATGACGCAGATGGCGATGGGGATGATGGGCCTGTTCATCGTCCACCCGAAGGATGCGCGGCAGCTGCGCGTCGACCGCGACTACGGCTTCATCCTGAACGCCTACGACGTGGAGCCGGGGGCGGCGATGCCGCGCGTCAACACGATGCTCGATTTCAATTTGTGGACCTGGAACAGCCGCGCGTTCCCCGGCATCGACCCGATCGTCGCGCGCACCGGCGAGCGGGTGCGCATCCGCGTCGGCAACCTGACGATGACCAACCACCCGATCCACATGCACGGGCCGCACTTCGAAGTGACCGGCACCGACGGCGGCTGGGTGCCGAAATCGGCCCGCTGGCCCGAGGTGACGACCGACATCGGCGTCGGCCAGATGCGTGCGTTCGAGTTCGATGCGCTGGCGGGCGACTGGGCGATCCATTGCCACAAGTCGCACCACACGATGAACGCGATGGGACATGGGGTGCCGACGATGATCGGCGTCGACCACCGCGAGGTCGCGCAGAAGATCGCGAAGCTGGTGCCCGACTACATGGTGATGGGCGACAAGGGCATGCACGACATGGCGGTGATGGAGATGCCGCTGCCCGACAACACGCTGCCGATGATGAGCGGCACCGGACCGTTCGGGCCGATCGGCATGGGCGGCATGTTCAGCGTGGTGAAGGTGCGCGACGACCTGCAGCGCGGCGACTTCCGCGACCCCGGGCCGTACCGCCACCCGCCCGGCACGCAGGCGCATGAATTCACCGGCGAGGTCGGCGCCGCGGTGCGCGCGCCGTCCGCGCCACCCGATGGCAGCACGCTGCAGATCCGCAAGCCGCAGGGCCACGCCGGCCACTGATCACTGTTGACCACCCCTTGAACACGACACGAAGGAATTCCAGAATGAACACCCGATCCCTGATGACCCTGGTGGCCGCCGCGCTGGCCCTGCACGTCGCCTCCGCGTCGGCCCACGGCGATGAAGACCACGCGACGCCGCGACGCTACGACGCCGCCAAGGTCGAGGAGACCGCCTTCGGCCACGAGGGCGACCCGGCGAAGGCGCGCCGCGTGATCCCGCTCGGCATGAGCGACGCGATGCGCTTCACCCCCGCCGACATCAGCGTGCGGCGCGGCGAGACGGTGAAGTTCGTCGTGCGCAACGACGGCCGGCTGCTGCACGAGATGGTGCTCGGCACGCCGGCGGACCTGAAGGCGCATGCGGCGCTGATGCAGAAGTTTCCGGAGATGGAGCATGCGAGCCCGAACATGGCGCATGTGAAGCCGGGGGCCAGCGGCGAGATCGTCTGGCAGTTCACCCAGGCCGGTGAATTCCAGTTCGCCTGCCTGCAGCCCGGGCATTTCGAAGCCGGCATGCTGGGCCGCGTGGTGGTGACGGGCGACCCCGCCGCGATGACGGACGGCGAGGTGCGCCGCATCGACAAGGCCCAGGGCAAGCTCACGCTGCGGCACGGGCCGATCGCCAACCTCGACATGCCGGGCATGACGATGGTGTTCCGGGTGGCCGACCCGCGGATGCTGGACACCCTGCGCGAGGGCGACAAGCTGCGGTTCAGCGCCGAGCGGGTGAACGGCTCGATCACCGTGACGGCGATCGAGGCCGTGAAATGAAGCGAACTCAGCGCGTCGACACCGCCCCGCCGCCCGACCGGCCCGACGCCGCGGCCAGGCACAGCAGCCCGAGCGTCGCGCTGCAGTCGTCGGCGGTCGCGATGCACTCCAGCCCCTCGCGCTCGACGTGCGCCGGCAGCTGCAGCCAGGCGGCCGGCGCCTCCAGCATCACCTGCGCACGCTCGGTGCGGACCCAGCCTGCGTCGGCCAGCTGGCCGAGGTAGATCCAGGTCTGCCGCCGCGACAGCCCGGCGAGCTGCCCCATGAAGGCCTGCGACACCGGCAGCCCGATGTGCAGCCCGCGCGCACCCTGCGTCGGCGCAAAGGCCGCCGCGAAGGTCGCCAGCACGTTCACCAGCCGCTGGAAGCCGCTGCCCGCGAGCCGCAGAGCGAGCTGCTCCTGCATGCGCAGCGCGGTCGCGGAGTGCAGGCGGCCGATGTCGTCGCCCGGCCCGCGGTCACCGGCGTCGCGCGCCGCCCGCACGGTGGCCACCGGCACCTTGACGGCCACGACATCGATCAATGCCGTCACGTCATACAGCGCGCGATCCTGCCCGAGCGGCGACCCCCAGCCGATCACGTCGCCGCCCCACAGCACCGCCACGCCCACCTCGGTGCCCGCGGCGACGCGGATGTGCAGGCTCACCGCCCCCTGGCGGATCGCCATCCAGTCGGCCAGTTCGCCGCCGGCCCGCACGATGGCCTGCCCGCGGCGGAAGACCTGCTCCACCGCCTCGTCGATCCAGTGCGCCCGCATCACCACACCGACAAGGTCTTGGCCAGCACGCGCTGCAGCCAGCTGCGCGAGGCGGCCTCGGACACGTCGCCGCTGCCGGCGCTCTCGAGCGAGGCATTGGCCACGTCGCGCGAGTTGACGACGTTGCCCAGCCGGATGTCCTGCGGGTTCACGACGCCGGAAAAGCGCAGCGCGCTCGCGCCGCCGTTGACGCCGATGCGGCGCTCGCCGGCCACCACCAGGTGGCCGTTGGGCAGCACGTTGATCACCGAGACCGCCAGCTGCGCGGTGAACTCGGTCGCGACCTCGGTGTTGCCGCTGCCCTTGAACGAATCGCTGCTGCCGGCGCTCGCGTCGACGTTCAGGATCTTGTCGAACAGCCCGCCGTTCTTGTCGCCGTTGCCGGGACCCTTGACCGCCTGCTTGTTGTCGCGGCTGGTGTCGGTGGCGCGCTTCTGCGAGGCCTTCAGGCTCTCGGAGATGTCGACCTTCATCGTGTCGCCCACTGCCTGCGGCCGGCGTTCGCCGGAGAACAGCGAGGCCGATTCGAGCTGCGGCTGCCAGATGGCGCCGTTGCTGCGGCGCTCGATGAACATCGGCGCGAGCGGCGGCGCGGCGCTCACCGGGCCGGGCACCAGGCTCGGCGGCGGGCTGGCACAGGCACCCAGCGCCAGCACACACACCGCTGCCGCACCACGTACCGCGTACTTCGGGGGTTTCATTCGAATCCTTGGATGAGTGCCCGCACCACCGGTGCGAGCTTGGTTCTTGTCGTGGCCCACTTGCTGGCCCCGAAGCCGGCGTCGTCGACGCTGTAGCCGCTGCTCGCGAGCAGCGCGCCGCCCGATCGCTGCAGGCTCATCGAGGCGGCGCTCAGGTAGGGCCGGGTCGTGTCGCCGAACGGCGGCGTGTCCCAGTCGACCGTGGCCGCATAGCGCAGCCAGACCTCGCAGTCATCGGCACCGGCACCGGCCTCGTAGACGCGGCTCGCGACGCCGATGCCGCGCAGCTCGGCCTGCAGCGCCGGCACCAGGTCGGGCAAGGGCGCGTTGCGGTTGAACTCGATGCACAGCCGCTTCACCGGCGCGTCGCCGAAGTGGACGGTGTTGGTCGCATGCGACGGCGAACGGCCGATCGCCAGCGAGGTCGCGCTGCCGGTCGCCTTCACCAGCTCCCAGGTGGGCACGGGGCTCAGCAGCGAACAGGCGCTCAGGGTCAGGCAGGCAGCCGACAACGCGGCAAGGCGCAGGTGCATCACGGCCTCAGACGATCTCGTCGATGCGGCCGGCCAGGCCGAGCCCGGCCTGCGCGGCGTAGCCCGCCGCCACCTGCACCACGTCGCCGACCAGCCCGTCAGGCGCACCGAGCGCGGCGAGCGCGAGGTGGGCGGCCAGCAGCACCGGGTCCGGTCCGTCGCCGCCATCGCTGTCGGCTCGGGCCTGGCCTTCGTGGCTGATCGAGACGGCGGTGCCGACGGTGTGGCCGGCCGGCGCCGCGGCTGCCCGGGCCGACGGCCCCGCCG
>NZ_JBFULV010000047.1:0-51591 GCF_054049715.1 Rhizobacter sp. P5_C2
GGCGCCGGGGCCGTGCCGCCGGCGTCGCCGCTCCCGCCGCAGGCGCCGAGCATGGCGCCCGCTGCCGTCGCCCACGCGACGATGAAGAATCTCGCTCCGTTGCTTGCCTGCATGGTCTTCCCCCTGGTGATGGGGCGGGACTCTACGGAGTGTGAAAGCGCCCATCAAACGACGAATGCTGATCGGCGGGATAAGAGACGCTTATGCGAGCGCCCGGCGCTGCGGGAGTTTGCAAGCGCTGTCAGGACCGGCGCCATCACGGAATCGCGGGAAGAACCTGAGTGATGTGACAAGTGAGGGGACGACCGCCGGCGCGATGAGCCGGCAGCCGACTCGGGGTTCACCATGAGCCGGGGGTTTTCACTCCACCGGGGTCAGCTTCGCGACGGAGAGCGCCAGCCACTTCATGCCATGCCGCCCGAAGTTGATCTGCGCCCGCGCATCGTCGCCGGCACCTTCCAGCGTGACGATCACGCCTTCGCCGAACTTGGTGTGGAACACGCTCTGCCCGGTGCGCAGGCCGTGGCTCGACGTGGTCTTCGGCCCGCCCGGCTGCGCCACCGACGACGGCCGCGGCTCGACCCTTCCCGCGCCGACGATCGAGTTCAAGCCCGATCCGCGTGCCCACGCCGCCTGGTACTCGCGCGCAAACCCCGAGCCGAAGCCCTGGTTGCGCGGCGTGATCCACTTCAGCGCCGCCTCGGGCAGCTCGTCGAAGAAACGGCTCTTGACGTTGTAGCGCGTCTGCCCGTGCAGCATGCGCGTCTGGCTGAAGCTCAGGTACAGCCGCTTGCGCGCCCGCGTGATCGCGACGTACATCAGCCGCCGCTCTTCCTCGATCCCGTCGATGTCGGAGACGCTGTTCTCGTGCGGGAACAGCCCCTCTTCCAGCCCGGTGATGAAGACCGCGTCGAACTCCAGCCCCTTGGCCGAGTGCACCGTCATCAGCTGCAACGCGTCCTGCCCGGCCTGCGCCTGGTTGTCGCCGGCCTCCAGCGAGGCATGCGTCAGGAAGGCCGCGAGCGGCGACATGATCTCGCCGGTCTCGGCATCGGGCGTCTGATCGAGCGCGGCGATCGTCTCGGCACTGCCGTGCTCGTCGACCGGCAGCGCCACCGCGTTCTTGCCGAAGCCCTCCTGCGTGACGAAGGCCTCGGCCGCGTTGACCAGTTCATCGAGGTTCTCGAGCCGGTCCTTGCCTTCCTTGTCGGTCTTGTAGAAATCGATCAGGCCCGACGCATGCAGCATGTGCTCGATGATCTCGCGCAGCGTCTGCCCGCGTGTGGCCTCGCGCATCGTGTCGACCAGCGCGGTGAAGGCCTGCAGGTTGCTGCCGGCCTTGCCGCTCAGCGCACCGACGCTCTGGTACAGGCTGCGCCCGCTCTGGCGCGCCGCATCCTGCAGCTGCTCGATCGAGCGCGCGCCGATGCCGCGCGTCGGGAAGTTGACGACGCGCAGGAAGCTGGTGTCGTCGTTCGAGTTCTCGATCAGCCGCAGGTAGCTCAGCGCGTGCTTCACCTCGGCGCGTTCGAAGAAGCGCAAGCCCCCGTACACCTTGTACGGAATCGCGGCATTGAAGAGCGCGCTCTCGATGACCCGGCTCTGCGCGTTGCTGCGGTACAGGATGGCGATGTCGCGGCGCGCGATGCCGTCGCGGTGCAGTTGCCGCGCCTCGTCGACGAACCACTGCGCCTCGGCGAAATCGCTGGTGGCCTCGTAGACGCGCACCGGCTCGCCGGGCCCCGCCTCGGTGCGCAGGTTCTTGCCGAGCCGCCGCGTGTTGCGCGAGATCAGCTCATTCGCCGCATCGAGGATGTTGCCGAACGAGCGGTAGTTGCGCTCCAGCTTGATGACCTGCTCGACATGGAACTCGCGCTCGAAATCGGCCATGTTGCCGACCTGCGCGCCGCGGAACGCATAAATGCTCTGGTCGTCGTCGCCGACCGCCAGCACCGCGGCGTGCGGGCCGGCGAACATCTTCAGCCAGGCGTACTGCAGCTTGTTGGTGTCCTGGAACTCGTCGACCAGGATGTGCCGGAAGCGCCGCTGGTAGTGATCGCGCAGCGGCGCGTTGTCGCGCATCAGCTCGTAGGTGCGCAGCATCAGCTCGGCGAAGTCGACCACGCCCTCGCGCTGGCACTGCGCCTCGTAGGCCTCGTAGACGCGCACCAGCGTGCGCTCCTGCTCGTCGCGCTGCTCCACGTCCTTCGGGCGGCGCCCTTCTTCCTTGGCGCCGGCGATGAACCAGGTGACCTGCTTTGGAACGAAGCGCTCTTCGTCGAGGTTCATCGACTTGATCACCCGCTTGACGGCCGACAGCTGGTCGGCCGAATCGAGGATCTGGAAGCCCTGCGGCAGCCCGGCGAGCTTCCAGTGCGCGCGCAGGAAGCGGTTGCACAGCCCGTGGAAGGTGCCGATCCACATGCCGCGCACCGGCACCGGCAGCATCGCGCTCAGGCGCGTCAGCATCTCCTTGGCGGCCTTGTTGGTGAAGGTGACCGCCATCACGCCGCCGGGCGTCAGCTGGCCGGTCTGGATCAACCACGCGATGCGCGTGGTCAGCACGCGCGTCTTGCCGGAACCGGCGCCGGCCAGGATCAGCGCCGGGCGGGCCGGCAGCGTCACCGCGGCGAGCTGCTCGGGGTTCAGGTTGTCGAGGAGGCGGCCGTCGGCACCGGGGTCGCGTTGGGGGGAGAGGTGCTCGCTGGAGCCGTCGTCATGCATCCGTCGATTGTAGGGATGGACGCTGCCGGGACGCTTTCCTACGATGCCTCTTTGGTCGGAGGGCCGAGATGGATTCTGGCTTCACCACGCCGCGCGGCACGCAGCGCCTGCCGTGGGTCGACACCGCCAAGGCGGTGGGCATCGTGCTGATGTTCTACGGGCACGTGGTGCAAAGCCGCGCCGGTGGCGACAACGCGTCCGCGATCGACCAGCTGAGGCTGATCTACGCGTTCCACATGCCGCTGTTCTTCGTGCTGGCCGGGCTGTTCTTCCACCCGGTGGCCAAGTGGCTGCCGCGGCTGCGCACGCTCGCACAGTTGCGCCTGGTGCCGGTGCTGTTCTTCGGGCTGCTGCTGCTGCCGCTGTGGTCGCTGAGCGCGGTCAAGCACCACTTCGCGTGGTGGTACTACGCGCAGCCGCTCGGCGCGGCCTACCTGCGCGGCATGCCGGAGCTGAACTGGGTGACCTGGTTCCTGGTGTGCATGTTCGTCTGCGAGGCGATGGCGCTGGTGTTGCTGCCGCGGTTGCGGCACGTCGCGGCACGGCTGGCGTTCGCGGCCGCCTGCATCGTCGGCGGCGTGTTCCTGTGCAACCACGGCGATGCGCTCGAAGGCGGGGTCGCGCAGGTCAGCCGCGTCTGGTTCGTGCGCGAAGCGATCGTCGCGCTCGGCTTCTACACGATCGGGCAGGTGCTGCGGCCCTTCCTGCAGCAGCTCGCCACGCACCGCGGCATCGCGCTGTTGGTGACGCTCGCCTGCACGAGCGCGCTGCTCGCAACCTACCGGCTGAACCACCCGCACGACGCGCAGGCGGTGATGATGGCGGCGGCCCAGCACGGCGACGCGCTCGGTTTCGCGTTCAGCGCGCTGGCCGGCACGCTGGCGGTGATCGGGCTGGCGATGCTGCTGCCGGCCACGCGGGTGGCGGCCTGGATCGGCCGCAACAGCCTGCCGCTGATGGGGCTGAACGGCGTGTTCTTCCACTTCTTCAATCCGAAGCTGGCCGAGAGCATCGCGCTGGCCGACACCCCGCTGGCCGTCACCGCCTATGCCGCGGCGATCAGCGCGGTGTCCTTGCTCGCGTGCGTGCCGCTGGTGGCGCTGCTGAACCGCTTCGTGCCGCAGTTCATCGGCAAGGCACGCCCTCCGGCAGCGGCCGGCACAGAAACAGGACCGGCCGAGGGGGCAAGCCCCGCCGCGTAGAATTCGTCACCGGGCCCAAATTTTGGCGCCCGGTTTTTCGTTTCGGCGCCCTCGCATTGCTTCGAGGCCTTCCGCCGGCCGGCCGGGTTCCAAGTCAAGCGCTCTTCATCACCCTTTGGAGCCTGACCATGGAAATCTTCGACTACGACAACGTCCTGCTGCTGCCGCGCAAGTGCCGCGTCGAGAGCCGCGCCGAATGCGATGCCTCGGCCGAACTCGGCGGCCGCACGTTCAAGCTGCCGGTGGTGCCGGCCAACATGAAGACGGTGGTCGACGAGCCGATCACGCAGTGGCTGGCCGCCAACGGCTACTTCTACGTGATGCACCGCTTCGACCTCGACAACGTCGCGTACGCGAAGCGCATGCGCGACCTCGGCCTGTTCGTCTCGATCAGCTCGGGCGTGAAGGCCGACGACTACGCGGTGATCGACCGGCTGGCGGCCGACGGTGTCGGCGCCGACTACATCACGATCGACATCGCGCACGGCCATGCCGAGAGCGTGCGCAAGATGATCGACCACATCCGCCAGCGGCTGCCGGCGACCTTCATCATCGCCGGCAACGTCGGCACGCCGGAGGCGGTGATCGACCTGGAGAACTGGGGCGCCGACGCGACCAAGGTCGGCATCGGCCCGGGCAAGGTCTGCATCACGCGGCTGAAGACCGGTTTCGGCACCGGGGGCTGGCAGCTGAGCGCGCTGAAGTGGTGTGCCCGCGTCGCGACCAAGCCGATCATTGCCGACGGCGGCATCCGCGACCACGGCGACATCGCGAAGAGCGTGCGCTTCGGTGCCGCGATGGTGATGATCGGCTCGCTGTTCGCCGGCCATGAAGAGTCGCCCGGCAAGACGGTCGAGGTCGACGGCAAGGTCTTCAAGGAGTACTACGGCTCGGCCAGCGACTTCAACAAGGGCGAGTACAAGCACGTCGAAGGCAAGCGCATCCTCGAACCGGTGAAGGGCAAGCTGGCCGACACGCTGCGCGAGATGCGCGAAGACGTGCAGAGCTCGATCAGCTACGCCGGCGGCACGCGGCTGAACGACATCCGCAAGGTGAACTACGTGATCCTGGGTGGGGACAACGCGGGGGAGCACCTCCTCATGTAAGGACGGGGGGCGCCTGGCTGGCCCGTGTGTCAACCCAGACACCCGGCGACACCCGGCCCCACGAAGACGCAACCTGCGCGCAACACGGTTTCGTTTGAATCGACCCGTGCGGCAGCGCCGCGCCCGCGACTGCGGGCGGGCGCCGTCGTCCCCTCGATCCAAAGGAAATCCTGTGAAGCTGAGATTGTTCGCGCCCCTGCTCGCGGCCGTGGCGGCCGCGCCCCTCTTGTTGACCGCCTGCGGCGGCAGCAGCGGTGACGACGGCCCGGGCTATGTCCGGTTCGTCAACGCCACCTCCAGCTACCCGTCGCTGGACCTGTACGAAAACGACACGAAAGCCAGCGCTCCCGTCGTGACCAACACCGTCAGCGACTACGCGACGATCGGCTCAGGCTCCTACACCTTCTACCTGAAGCCCACCGGCTCGAGCACGGCGGTGGTGGCGACGATCCAGTCGGTCAACGACGGCGTGCACAACACGCTGGTCGCCTACAGCACGGCGGGCAGCGTGCGCACCCGCTACCTGACCGACAACGAAGCGGCACCCACCTCGGGCACCGCGAAGTTCCGCGTCTTCAACACCTCGTACGAGGCCGGCAACCTCGACGTGTATGTCACCGCACCGACCGACACGCTGACGAACGCCAGCCCGAATGCGCCGACCATCGGCGGAGAGAAGTTCTCGGGCTACGGCGAGATCACCGCCGGCACCTACCGGATCCGCGTGACGGCCGCCGGTGACAAGACCGACGTCCGGCTGGACCTCCCGTCGGTCACGCTGACCGACCAGCAGGTCCTGACGATGGTGCTGACCTCCACGCCGGGCGGCGTGCTGGTCAACGGCCTGCTGATCAACCAGCAAGGCCCGTTGCAGGCGCAGGTCAACGGCTTTGCACGCGTGCGGCTGGTGGCCGGCGCAGCGGCCTCGGCCACGGTGGCGGCGACCGTCAACGGCGTCAACCTCTCCAGCGGCACGGTCTCGACCGGCAAGCCGCCGGCGATCGGCACCTACCTGCAGGTGCCGGCCGGCGCACTGGCGGCCAGCGTGTCGATCAACGGCACCGACGTGAGCCCGACCGGCCTGACCGCCGCACCGGGTTCCGACCTGACGCTGCTGGTGCTGGGCAGTGCATCCGCGCCGCAGGTCTCGCTGATCAGCGACGACAACAGCCCGGCACTGACCAGCGGCTACGTGAAGCTGCGGCTGGTCAACGGCGTGAACGGCCTGAACGCCGCGCTGACACTGCAGGCCAACAACGGCGTGCTGACCAAGAGCTCGAACATCACGTTCGGCAACGCCGGCGACCCGACGCAGGTCATCAACAGCAGCACCGCCAGCCCGACGCCGCTGGAGGTCGATTCGGCCACCTCGTCGAACGCGCTGTACACCGGGAACGTGGCGCTGCTGACGCCGGGGGTCTACACGCTGTTCATGCTGGGGGACGCGGCGACGCCGTCGGCCGTGCTGCGGCTGGATCGCTGACCTACGGGGTCAGGACGACGTCCGGGGTTGCGGTCGCCGTCCTGATCGTCAGCGCGATGCCGAAGGCACCGTCGGCGGCGCGCGCCAGGCTCAGCGTGCCGCCGATCTGGCGCGCGATCTGCGACACGATCGCGAGGCCCAGGCCGCAGTGGCCGAGCGAGCTGCGCTGGCGGTCCAGCCGCACGAAGGGCTGCAGGGCCTGGGCGAACTCGGCGTCGTTCAGGCCCGGGCCGTGGTCGAACACCGCGATCGACACGCCGCCCTCGCAGCGGCACAGGTCGACCATCACCGGCCGCTGGCCGTAGGCGAGCGCGTTGTCGATCAGGTTGCTGAGCAGCCGCTGCACCGCGATGTCGGGCAGCAGTTCGTCGACGCCATCGCCGCGCAGCATCACGCCGGGGTCGGCATACATCGCGACCACCGCCCGCCCGGTGTCCCACAGCGGCTGCAGGCGGCCCAGCTGGATGTCGGCACCCCCCTGCACATAGGCGAGGAACTGGTCGACGATGCGCTGCACCGAGCCCAGGTCCTGCAGCAGCGCATCGCCCACCGATTCGTCGCACTGCGTCTCGATGCGCAGGCGCAGCCGCGACAGCGGTGTGCGCAGGTCGTGCGACACGCCGGCCAGCAGCTGGCCGCGCGTGCGGTCGGCCTCGTCGACGCTGCGCGCCAGCGAGTTGAAGGCGCGCGCGATCTGCTGCAGCTCGTCGCTGACGCCGGGCGGCAGCTCGATCGCCCGCAGCGCGCCGCGCCGCGTCGCGATCTCGTGCGCCAGGCGCTTCAACGGCAGCGCGATCACCCGAAAGCCGATCCACAGGCTCAGCGCGGCGGTGCCGAACAGCAAGGCCAGCAAGGCCAGCAAGGTGATCGTCGGCGCGTTGCGCGGCGACGCATGGCGGTGCACGAAATTCCAGCGCTCGCCGTCGATGTCGGCCTCGATGCGCAGCACCAGGCCGTTGCGGTCGCTGATGTCGAGCACCGCGTCATGGCCGAGCGAGCGGGTGACGATGTCCTGCAGCCCGCCCGGCAGCTCGATCGACGGCTGGCGCAGCGGGCCGACGATGTCGGCCCCGCCATCGGGGGCACCGCTGCGGCCGACCCAGAACGGGCCGTACGACAGCTCGACGGCCACGCGGTCGCGCTCGTCGGGCGGCGTCGTCAGCAGGTTCTGCTGCGCCTGGTGCGCCTCGCCGACCACCGCGACCAGCATGCCCTCGCTGAACGGCTCGAACAGCAGCGTGCGCAGCAGCAGCAGTTGCGCGATCAGCGACGCGACGCTGATCAGCCCCACCAGCCAGGTGACGCGGCCGGCCAGCGAGCGGGGCAGCCAGTGCATCAGCGCGCGGTTTCAGGCACGAACATGTAGCCGTGGCCGCGCACCGTCTGGATGAAGCGCGGCGTACCAGGGTCGGATTCGACGAGCTTGCGCAGGCGCATCACGGTGACGTCGATCGCGCGCAGCAGCAGCGATTCGCTGCGCGAATGCGAGACCGCGAGCAGCCGCTCGCGCGACACCGCGACGCCCGGGTTGGCCACCAGCTCGGCCAGCACCGAGAACTCGACGGTGCTCAGCACGCGGGTCGCGCCGTTGCGGAACAGGCAGCGCGCGCTCACGTCGAACACGCTGCCGCCGAACTTGACCGGCGCCTGGTTCATCTGCGACAGGCCCGGCGGCACGATCGCGCGGCGCAGCACGGCATGCACGCGCGCGAGCAGTTCGCGCGCCGAGAACGGCTTGCCGAGGAAATCGTCGGCGCCCATCTCGAGGCCCAGGACGCGGTCGATCTCCTCGCTGCGCGCGGTCAGGATGATGATGGGCACGCGGTCGCCCTCGGAGCGCAGCTTCTGGCAGGCCTGCAAGCCGCTCATCCCGGGCAGGCTGACGTCGAGCACCACCAGGTCGGGGCGCAGCCGGTGGATGCGGCGCAGCAGGTCCTCGGCGGTGGCCATGCCGGTGACGACCAGGCCCTGCTTCTCCAGGTAGTCGCACAGCATGGTGCGCAGCGGGTTGTCGTCCTCGACGACGTAGAGGTGGTAGGGCTTGCTCATGGGCGCTCAGCTTAGTGAGCCGGCGTTGCGCGCTTGCTTCTGGTGCGTGTCTCCACATGTCGAATCATGTCAAGCGCGGTCCGGAGGAACTCAGTCCGCCCACATCCCCGACCGTTCGCCGGGCTCCGCGCGCTGCGCCGCCCGTTGCGTGAACCGCGCCGAACGCTCGCGCGCAGACGACCCGGCCACCGGGCAGCTTCCGCTCTGCAGGTAAGCGACGGCCGCCCCGGTCAACGCCTCCGCCGGATCACCGAGCGTGCCGCTGAAGGTGTCGGTCGCGGCGCAGCTGGCGGCGATGCCGTTCCAGTACCCGCCTTCGCCGAGCGCGTTCGTGCCCTCGAAATTCACCGCGCTGTAGGTGTTGCCGCAGGACTCGCGCGGCTGGAAACCGACCGGCTTGCCGCAGGTGGCGTCGCCGATCGTCACGACGGTGGCGTAGGGCTTCAGCCCGTTGATCACCAGTTCGCTGGCCGAGCAGGTGCGCGCACCGGTCAGCACGACGATGCGGTCGAACGCCGCACCGGGCACCGAGCCGAAGACGTAGCGGCCGTTCGAAGCGGACTGGCGGGCATTGAAGGTCAGCCGCGCGAAGACCTGGTCGAGCCGGGTCGAACCGGCCACCTCGGTGGCCAGCAGCGCGGCGGTCGAGACACGGCCGCCGCCGTTGTAGCGCAGGTCGAGGATCAGCTCGGTGGCGCCGGCCGCGCGGAACTGCGTGAACGCGTCGTCCAGCGGCTGCTCGGCCTGCGTGATGAAGTCCTTCAGCACCAGGTAGCCGGCCTTCGCGCCGTTCGACAGCGTCAGCAGCCGCGTCGTCGGCACCGGTGTCAGCGCGTAGGTGCCGGCGGTCAGCGTGACGGTCTTCGCACCGCCCGGCGCGTCGATGACGAGGGTCAGCACATCACCGGCCTGCGCCGGCGTCAGCGCCGAGAAATCGTCGGCCGCCACCAGCTCGGCAGCGCTGCGGCCGTTGATGGAACTGATCACGTCGCCGCGCACCAGCCCGGCGGCGGCAGCGGGCGACAGCGCCTCGACATAGCGCACCTTCAGCGGCAACTGCAGCTCCAGCCCGTTGACCGAGACGCCGTAGCCCAGCGTGCGCCCGGCGCCGAAGAACTGGTTGTACGACGCGCTGCTCTCGATGTAGCTCCAGCGGTCGGCCGGCACTGGCGCGGCGCCGGTGAACAGCAGCGCGTCGAAGTAGTCCGGCACGCTCGCATAGGGACCGGGCTCCGGGTTCGGCGAGCGGCCGCTCCAGTAGTACCAGTCGGCCATGTAGCCGCGCAGCCAGCTCTTCTGGGTGCCGAGGTCGCAGCTCGGGGCGCCGCCGTTCAGCGGCAGGCCGTCGTCGCTGCCGCCGCAGCCGGACAGCACGAACAGCACGGCCAGGGTGGCGGACGCGAACAGCTTCGTGGGCAGTCGTCGCATGGGTGGCTCCCGTTTCAGGATCAGATACAGGATCAGGATCGCAAGCGCGTGATCCCCGCCACCATAGCAGCACGAGGCCCCCGCCTACAATTCCGCCTTCCCCTGCCCAGCCTGCGCGCCAGCTCCGTGGCCGCCGTCGATCCGACCCCATCGCACCCCTATGACCGAACTCGCCAAATCGTTCGAACCCGCCGCCATCGAAGCCCGCTGGGCACCGCTGTGGGAGCAGCGCGGCCTGTACGAGCCCACGCTGGACGCCGCCAAGCCCTCGTTCAGCATCCAGCTGCCGCCGCCCAACGTCACCGGCACGCTGCACATGGGGCACGCGTTCAACCAGACCATCATGGACTCGCTGACGCGCTGGCACCGCATGAAGGGCGACAACACGCTGTGGGTGCCGGGCACCGACCACGCCGGCATCGCGACGCAGATCGTCGTCGAACGCCAGCTCGAGGCGGCCGGCCAGAGCCGCCATGACCTCGGCCGCAAGAATTTCGTCGCCCGCGTGTGGGAATGGAAAGAGCAGTCGGGCTCGATCATCACGGAGCAGATGCGCCGCATGGGCGCCTCGGTGGCCTGGCAGCACGAGTACTTCACGATGGACGAGAAGCTCTCGCCGATCGTCACCGACACCTTCGTGCAGCTGTTCGAGCAGGGCCTGATCTACCGCGGCAAGCGGCTGGTGAGCTGGGACCCGGTGCTGAAGTCAGCCGTCTCCGACCTGGAGGTCGAGAGCGAAGAAGAAGACGGCTCGCTGTGGCTGATCCGTTACCCGTTGGCCGATGGGTCGGGCTCGCTGGTCGTGGCCACCACCCGCCCTGAGACCATGCTCGGGGACACCGCGGTGATGGTGCACCCCGACGACGAGCGCTACCAGGCGCTGATCGGCCAGCAGGTCACGCTGCCGCTGTGCGACCGCACGATCCCGGTGATCGCCGACGAGTACGTCGACCGCGAGTTCGGCACCGGCGTCGTGAAGGTCACGCCGGCGCATGACGTCAACGACTACGCCGTCGGCCTGCGCCACCAGCTGCCGATGATCGGCGTGCTCGACCTCGACGCGAAGGTCAACGACAACGCGCCCGCGCCCTACCGCGGCCTCGACCGCTTCGTTGCCCGCAAGAAGGTCGTCGCCGACCTGGACGCACTCGGTCTGCTGGTCGAGGTGAAGAAGCACAAGCTGATGGTGCCGCGCTGCGCCCGCACCGGCGCGATCGTCGAGCCGATGCTGACCGACCAGTGGTTCGTCGCGGTCAGCAAGGCCGGCCCCGACGGCAAGTCGATCGCGCAGAAGGCGGTCGACGCGGTCGCCTCCGGCGAAGTGAAGTTCGTGCCCGAGAACTGGGTCAACACCTACGACCAGTGGATGAAGAACATCCAGGACTGGTGCATCTCGCGCCAGCTGTGGTGGGGCCACCAGATCCCCGCGTGGTACGGCAGCGGCGGCGAGATCTTCGTTGCGCGCAACGAGGCCGACGCGCGGGCCAAGGCCGAGGCCGCCGGCTACACCGGCGACCTGCGCCGCGACGAGGACGTGCTCGACACCTGGTACTCGTCGGCGCTGGTGCCGTTCTCGACGCTCGGCTGGCCCGAGCAGACGAAGGAGATGGATCTCTTCCTGCCGTCCAGCGTGCTGGTCACCGGCTACGAGATCATCTTCTTCTGGGTGGCGCGCATGATCATGATGACCACGCACTTCACCGGCCGCGTGCCGTTCCGCACCGTCTACATCCACGGCATGGTGCGCGACAGCGAAGGCAAGAAGATGAGCAAGTCCGAAGGGAACGTGCTCGATCCGGTCGACCTGATCGAAGGCCGCGACCTGGCCACGCTGGTGCAGAAGTCGACCGTCGGCCTGCGCAAGCCCGAGACCGCGCCGAAGGTGGCCGCGCGCGTGAAGAAGGAGTTCCCCGACGGCATGCCGGCCTATGGCGCCGATGCGCTGCGCTTCACGATGGCGTCGTACGCGAGTCTCGGGCGCAACATCAACTTCGACACCAAGCGCTGCGAGGGCTACCGCAACTTCTGCAACAAGCTCTGGAACGCGACCAAGTTCGTGCTGATGAACTGCGAGGGGCAGGATTGCGGCCTCGCCGAGCACACCAAGGCGCAGTGCGAGCCGGGCGGCGAGTTCGCCGGCTACCTGTCGTTCTCGAAGGTCGACCGCTGGATCAGCGGCGAGCTGCAGCGCGTGGAAGCGGCGGTCGAGCAGGGCTTCACCGACTACCGGCTCGACAACGTCGCGAACGCGATCTACCAATTCGTCTGGACCGAATACTGCGACTGGTACCTGGAGCTGGCGAAGGCGCAGCTGCAGAACGGCGACGAGGCCGCGAAGCGCGCGACGCGCCGCACGCTGCTGCGCACGCTGGAGACGGTGCTGCGGCTGATGCACCCGATCATGCCGTTCGTGACCGCCGAGCTGTGGGACGTGGTCGCGCCGCTGGCCGGCCGCAAGGTGGCGGGCTCCGACGAGAGCATCGTCACCGCGCCGTACCCGAAGGCGCAGCTGGAGCGCGTCGACCCGCAGGCCGATGCCTGGGTCGAGCGCTTCAAGGGGCTGGCCGGCGCGACGCGCAACCTGCGCAACGAGATGCAGGTGACCAAGCCGGTGCCGCTGTACGCGATCGGCGACAACGACTTCGTGCGCGAGGCCGCGCCGCTGCTGCAGTCGCTGATCCGGCTGTCAGGCGTGCAAGTGTTCGACGACGAGGCCGCGTTCGCGGCGGCGACGGCCCAGCTGCCGGTCTCGGTGCAGGGCGAGACGCGCGTGGCGCTGCACGTCGAGATCGACGTGGCCGCCGAGCGCGAGCGCGTGGCCAAGGAGATCAAGCGCATCGAGGCCGAGATCGGCAAGTGCAACGCCAAGCTGACGAGCGAGAGCTTCGTCGCGCGCGCGCCGCAGGCGGTGGTCGATCAGGAGAAGCAGCGCCTGGCGGACTTCACGGCAACGCTGGATCGACTGCGACATCAAGCGGCACGCCTGGGTCCGTCGTCCTGAACTCGCGCGGTGCGCCGGGCGTGATCGCGAGCAACTCGTCGATGCGCCGGGCCACCGCCCACGAACTGCGCAGCCGCGATTCGCGCGTGGTGCTCGCCACGCGCGGCGTGACCTGCAGCGTGTCCATGCCGCTCAGCGGGCGGCCCGGCTCGGTGGCGCCCGGCTCCAGGCTGTCGAGCCAGACGGCCGAGACGCGGCCGCTGGTCAGCACGTCGGCCAGCGTCTTCTCGTCGAACAGCGCCGAGTGCGCGATGCTGACGATCACCTGGTTCGGCTTGCAGAACGGCAGGAAGCGCTCGCCCAGCAAGCCGTGGTAGCGGCTGAAGTAGTTCAACTGCACGCACACCGCATCGGAGCGCTCCAGCAGCTCGCGCAGCCCGAGCGGCGCGACCTGCCAGCGCTCCCAGACGCTGTCGCTCGCATGCAGTGACGGGTCGTAGCCGACCAGCCGCGAGCCGAAGCCGCTCAGCATCTTGGCCATCGCCTTGGCGGCCGGCGGCATGCCGATCAGCCCGACGGTGCAGGCGCCCAGCTCGCGGCCGACCAGCATGCCGTCGGAGCCGACCACCGGCACGCGGCGCAGCAGCGACAGCAGGGCGCCGATCATGAACTCGGCCTCTGCCTGCGCGGTGGCGGTCTGGCTGCGCACCACCTCGATGCCGGCGCGCGCGCAGGCGTCGAGGTCGATGTTCTCGGCACCGGCGCTGACCCGGCCGACCGCGCGCAGCACCGGCGCGTAGTGCAGCGCCTGCGCATCCAGCGCCACGGTGGGCGGCAGGATCAGCGCCCGCACGTTGTAGAGCGCCTGGCGGAAGGCCCGCGTGTCGCGCGCCAGCTCGGGCGCTTGCCGAAGCGAATAGCGCGCATCGAGCCACTGCATGACTTCTGCTTCCAGCGGTTCGATGATCAGCAAGTCCATGCGGCGTCGAGAGGCTCTGCCCTGGTGTCACAAGCCCTCCAAAAGCGCGTGACACAATGGTTTTTCGTTGATTAGTTCACACAGGGGATTGTAACTAAATGTTTGTCAACAAGGCGATCTTTCCGGTGGCGGGCCTCGGCACGCGCTTTCTTCCTGCGACCAAAGCCCAACCGAAGGAAATGCTGCCGGTGGTCGACAAGCCCCTGATCCAATACGCGGTCGAAGAGGCCTATGCGGCCGGCGTGCGCGAAATGATTTTCGTGACCGGCCGGCACAAGCGCCCCATCGAAGACCACTTTGACATGACCTTCGAGTTGGAGGTAGCCCTCGAACAGGCGGGTAAGCAAGAGTTACTGGATGTCGTGCACAGCGTGAAGCCGGACGACATGGAGTGCGTCTATGTGCGCCAGCCGCAGGCGCTGGGACTGGGTCATGCGGTGCTGTGCGGGCAGCGGCTGATCGGCAACGAGCCGTTCGCGGTGCTGCTGGCCGACGATCTGATGGTCGGGCAGAAGCCGGTGCTGCAGCAGATGGTCGAGCAGTTCGCCGAATGGCGGGTGTCGATGCTGGCGGTGCAGGAAGTGCCGCCCGAGCAGACCCGGCGCTACGGCATCGTCGACGGCCACGCGGTGAACGACCGGCTGATCGACATCACGCGCATCGTCGAGAAGCCGGCGCCGGAAGACGCACCGTCGCGGCTGGGCGTGGCCGGGCGCTACATCCTGACGCCGGGCGTGTTCACCGAGATCGCGAACCAGCCGCGCGGCGTCGGTGGCGAGATCCAGCTGACCGACGGCATCGCCGGGCTGCTGCGGCGCGAGAAGGTGTTCGCGTACCGCTACGAGGGGCGGCGCTACGATTGCGGCAGCAAGGAAGGCTTCCTGGAGGCCAATGTTGAGTTGGCGCTGGCGCACCCGGTGCTCGGGCCGGATTTCCGGAAGTACCTGAAGAACCTCGAGTTCTAGCCCTGTCAGCGGCGCCTCAGCAGGTGGATGAACTCCTCGTTCACCGCCTGCTGCTGCACCAGCTCGTTGCCGGTCTGCCGCGCGAACGCCTGGAAATCGCGCATCGACCCCGGGTCGGTCGCGATCACCTTCAGCAGCTCGCCGCTGTTCATGTCGGCCAGCGCCTTCTTGGCCTTCAGGATCGGCAGCGGGCAGTTCATGCCGCGGGCGTCGACTTCTTTCTGCGCATCCATCGCGTGTCCTTTCAGTTCGGGTCGACCGGCCGCGGCATCAGCTCGCGCCATTGCGGCGTGATGCCGCGCGCGGTCAGCCAGTCGGCCAGCGCATAGCCGGTGCCGGCCGGCCAGCATTGCACCGTCTCGGGCGTGAAGAGCTTGTACTCGACCAGCTCGGGCGACAGCTTGATCTCGCCGCGCGCCACCGCGTGGTACGCGATGATCACCTGGTTCATCCGCTGGAAATCGTAGGCGCCGATGATCTGCAGGCGCTCGACGGTCAGCGAGGTTTCTTCCATCACCTCGCGGGTGATGCCCTCCTGCGGCGTCTCGCCCGCCTCCATGAAGCCGGTGATCAGGCCGAAGTACCTGCCCGGCCACGCGGCGTTGCGCGCGAGCAGCAGCTGCCCGTCGCGGTCGGCCAGCTCGAGCACCGCGGCCAGCACCGGCGTCGGGTTGTTCCAGTGCGTCCAGCCACAGGCCGGGCAGCGCAGCCGCGTCTTCGGGCCGCCGTCTTCATCGAGCGTCACCGGCTGCAGGCCGGTCGCGCAGTTCGGGCAGAAGCGGGTTTCGTAGTTCATTGGCGTGCTCAGGCGGGAAAGACGCCGGTGGAAAGGTAGCGGTCGCCGCGGTCGCAGACCACGAACACGATGGTCGCGTTCTCGGCGCGCTTCGCCGTCTCGAGCGCGACCCAGCAGGCGCCCGCCGCCGAGATGCCGCCGAACAGGCCTTCCTCGCGCGCCAGCCGGCGTGCCATGTCTTCGGCCGCATCCTGGCTGACGTTGACCGTCTCGTCGATGAAGGTCGGGTCGTAGATCTTCGGCAGGTAGGCCTCGGGCCACTTGCGGATGCCGGGGATGCGCGAGCCCTCGGCCGGCTGCGCGCCGATGATGCGCACGGCCGGGTTCTGCTCCTTCAGGTAGCGCGAGGTGCCGGTGATGGTGCCGGTGGTGCCCATCGCGCTGACGAAGTGCGTGACCCGCCCGCCGGTGTCGGCCCAGATCTCGGGGCCGGTGGTCTCGTAGTGCACCCGCGGGTTGTCGGCATTCGCGAACTGGTCGAGCACGCGGCCCTTGCCGTCGCGCTGCATCTGCTCGGCCAGGTCGCGCGCGTATTCCATGCCGCCGCTGCGCGGCGTGAGGATCAGCTCGGCGCCGAAGGCCTTCATCGTCTGCGCACGCTCGATGCTCAGGTCCTCCGGCATGATCAGCAGCATGCGGTAGCCGCGGATCGCCGCGGCCATCGCGAGCGCGATGCCGGTGTTGCCCGAGGTCGCCTCGATCAGCGTGTCGCCGGGGCGGATGTCGCCGCGCTCCTCGGCGCGCCGGATCATGCTGATGGCCGGCCGGTCTTTCACCGAACCGGCCGGGTTGTTGCCTTCGAGCTTGGCCAGGATCACGTTGCCGCGCCGATCGTTGTCGGCGCCCGGCAGGCGCTGCAACCGCACCAGCGGCGTCTGTCCGATCACGTCTTCGAGGGTCTTGTACGGCGTCATGGGATCTCCTCGCGGGATTGTCGCAGGGCTGCGCAAGGCGCGGCAGGCACGAGGGCTTCAGGCGCCGTCGGCCGCCGCGTCCGCGGCGACCAGCGCCTCGACCACCGCGCACAGCCAGCGCAGCGCCGGGTCCTTGTCGCGGCTCGCGTGGTGGACGATCGCCACCGGGCTGGGCGGCAGCTTCAGCGGCACCGCCGCCTGCACCAGCCCGAAGTCGCGCTGCCAGCCGGCCGCCAGCACCTGCGGCACGGTGGCGATCGCCGGCACCTGCTGCAGCACGCGCGGCAGCGACGAGAAGCGCGGGCTGGTGCAGACGATGCGGCGCTTCAGCCCGAGCGCGTCGAGCGCGTCGTCGACCGTGCCGTGGAAGGCGCCGCGGTAGGTGACCATCAGGTGCGGCAGCGCGGCGAACTGCTTCAGCGTCAACTTGCCCCGGGCGCCGATCACGCCGGGCCGCGCGACGCAGCAGTACGGCACCGTCGCGAGCGGCCGGCTGCGCTGCCAGGCCGGGCCGGCGGGAAAGGCGCCGATCGCGAGGTCGAGCTGCTCCTGCAGCAGCATGTCGGCGACGCGGAAGCGGTCGGTCGCGACGACGGCGATGCGCGCGAGCGGCGCCTCGGCCGCCAGCCGCGCGAGCAGGCCGGGCAGCAGCCAGGTGTCGATCCAGTCCGGCATGCCGATCACGAAGCTGCGGTCGCTGCGCGCCGGATCGAAAGCCGGCGCATCGGAGACGACGGCCTGCAACTCGGCCAGCGCCGGCGCGAGCGCCACCTGCAACTCGAGCCCACGCTGCGTCGGCTGCATGCCGCCCTTGCCGCGCACCAGCAGCTCGTCTTGAAACAGCTCGCGCAGGCGGGCCAGCGCGCCGCTGACCGCCGGCTGCCCGAGGTGCAGGCACGCGGCGGCCTTCGACACGCTGCGCTCGCGCAGCAGCACCAGCAGCGTCACCAGCAGGTTGAGGTCGACGCCCCTGAAATCGCGTTCTCTGATAGTGCCGATCATTTCAATCGATTTGCGTGATGAAGGCTTCGATTGAATCATGGGCCACCCTTCAACGGAGCACTGCCCCATGACTTCTTCTTCCACGCCCTCGGTCCACACCCGCCCGATGGCCTCGATCACCCGCGAGGCGGCCGCGTTGCTGGTCGGCCACGCGCACGCCGCGGCGCGCTCGCTCGGCATCCAGGTCGCCGTGGCGATCACCGACGCGACCGGCGAGCTGAAGGCCTTCGAGCGCGACGATGGCGCCCGCTTCCTGACCGCGACGATCGCGATCGACAAGGCCTGGACGGCCACCTCCTACGGCGTGTCGACGCGCCAATGGACCGCCATCCTCGAGCGCCCGATGGCGGCGCAGCTCGCGCACCGGCCGCGCTTCGTCGCGGTCGGCGGCGGCTGCCCGATCTTCGACGGTGCGCAGCTGGTCGGCGGCATCGGCATTTCGGGCGGTGACGCCGAGCAGGACCACCAGGTGGCCGAGCGGGCGCTCGCGGCGCTCGGCCTGGCCGCGTCGGCCTGATTGCCCTTCCTCTTCCTCTTTCTCTTTCCCCCTTGATCGAAAGAATGCCTTCCATGTCTTCCTCCCTGTTCTCCTTGCGCGCCGCCGCCCTCGCCCTCGGCGTGCTCAGCGCGGCCATCACGCCGTCGGTCGCATCGGCCGCTGCACCGATGGTCAAGACCCAGGCGCCCGGCTTCTACCGCGTGATGCTCGGCGCCTTCGAGGTGACCGCGCTGAGCGACGGCACCGTCGACCTGCCCGTCGACACGCTGCTGCACGGCCCGGCCGGCACGGTGGCGGCCAGGCTCGCGGCCGCGCTCCTGAAGAGCCCGGTCGAGAGTTCGGTCATCGGCTTCCTGGTCAACACCGGCGACAAGCTGGTGCTGATCGACACCGGCGCCGGCGCGCTGTTCGGCCCGACGCTCGGCAAGCTCGGCGCCAGCCTGCGCGCGGCCGGCTACCAGCCCGAGCAGGTCGACGAGGTGCTGCTGACCCATGCCCATCCGGACCACGTCGGCGGGCTGATGGGCCCGGCTGGCGTCGCGTTTGCGCGTGCCACGGTGCGCCTCGACGAAGCCGACGCGCAGTACTGGCTGTCGGCCGCGAAGCTGGACGCCGCCCCGGCGCAGGCCAAGGGCTTCTTCCAGGGCGCGATGGCGTCGCTGAACCCCTATGCCGAGGCCGGCCGGCTGAAGCCCTTCGCCGCCGGGTCCGAGCTGCTGCCCGGCATCCGCGCCATCGCGGCCCGCGGCCACAGCGCCGGGCACACCGTCTATGCCGTCGAAAGCCAGGGGCAGCGGATGCTGCTGATCGGTGACCTGATCCACGTCGGCGCGGTGCAGCTCGAGGATCCGCGCGTCACGATCGCGTTCGACAGCGACGAGCCCGCAGCCGCCGCCACGCGCCGCACGGTGTTCGCCCGGGCGGCGAAGGAGAACCTGCTGATCGGCGCCGCCCACCTGCCGTTCCCCGGCCTCGGCCACCTGCGCCAGGCCGGCAGCTCGTACCGCTGGCTGCCGGTGGACTACACGACGCAGCTGAAGTAGCGCCTCACGCGGCCGGCAGGCATTGAGGACATGAGGACGAAAGCGGGCGCCGTGCCTTACGATGCGCCCCACGCGCCTCATGACCGACCCCTCGCTCGCCGCCCGCTCCGCCGCAGTACCGCTTCGCCGCCTGGCGCTCGCTCTGGTGGCGGGCAACGTCGCGATCATCGTGGTGCTGTTGCTGGCGGCCGGCGTGGCCTTGCGGGCAGGGCGAGCCTCCGAAGAAGTGCGGGCCCGCGAATCGGCCGAGAACCTGGCGAACGGCCTGGCCATCGAACTCGGTGCCGAACTGAAGCAGCTCGACAACGCGCTGGCGACGATCGCGATGCGCGTTCACGCCGTCGATGCCACGCAGGCCGACGGCCGCGCCGAGATCGAGCGCAGCCTCGCCGAGCAGCGCTCGCTGCTGCCCCAGGTCGATGCGATCCGCATTGCCGACGAGGACGGCAGCGTGCGCTTCGGCCTCGACGCCGGCGGCGCGCCCGTCAGCATCGCCGACCGCGACTACTTCCATGACGCGAAGGCGCACGACGRCCTGGTGGTCTCGGAGCCGATCCAGGGCCGCATCGTTCGCAAATGGGGCGTCGCGGTGGCCCGCCGACTGCAGCGCGCCGACGGCTCGTTCGCCGGTGTGGCCTACACCAACCTGTCGAGCGGCCACTTCCTCGACCGGTTCAAGCACATCGCACTCGGCAGCGCAGGCGCCGTGACGCTTCGCTCGGGCGGGCTGCGGCTGGTCACGCGCTACTCGGTGATCGACGGCGCCCAGGAAAAGAACATCGGCACGGTGACCATCTCCGAAGAGATGACGCGCCGCCTCGCGGCAGACCCGGAGCGCGGCTCCTACCTGACCCCGACGGCGCTCGACGGCATCGAGCGCTACACCGCCTACCAGCGCGTCCCCGGCTGCACGCTGCGGGTGTTCGTGGGCCTCGGCACCAGCGATTTCCTCGCCGGCTGGCGGCGCGAGGTGGCGCAGATGGCTGCGCTGCTGGCCGTCGCGATCGCGACGATCGCCGGCTTCTCCGCGCTGCTGTTCGTGCAGCAGCGGCGCCAGGTGACCGCACGCCGCGAGATCGCGCGGCTGGCGCAGGAGCAGAGCGTGATGCTCGACAACGAGGTCGTCGGCATGATCAAGCTGAAGAACCGCACCGCGCTGTGGAAGAACCGCGCGCTCGACCGGATCTTCGGCTACGAGCCGCACGAACTCGTCGGCGCGCCGATCCGCAGGCTCTACCTCGACGACGAGACCTTCGACGAGATCGGCACCGTCGCCTACCCGATCCTGGCCACCGGCGGGCGCTTCAGCACGCAGCTGCGCATGCGGCACAAGCAGGGGCACGCGATCTGGATCGAGCTGAGCGGCGCGGCGGTGTCGGCCGACGAATCGCTGTGGTCGATGACCGACATCACCGCGCTGAAGGACAGCGAGGCGCATGCGCAGCACCTGGCGCTGCATGACGCGATGACCGGCCTGCCCAATCGCCGGCTGTTCTACGAGCGGCTGCTCTACATCCTGGCCGATGCGCAGCGGCGCCGCCAGTTGACCGCCGTGTGCTACCTCGACCTGGACGGCTTCAAGGCCGTCAACGACGCCTTCGGCCACGACGCCGGCGACGCGGTGCTGCGCGAGGTCGCGAAGCGGCTGCTCGGCTGCATCCGGACCAACGACGTGGTGGCCCGTTTCGGTGGCGACGAGTTTGCGCTGATCCTCAGCAACATCCAGGATGCACGCGAGGTGGAGCGGGTGCTGCAGCGGGTGCTGCAGGCGATCGAGCAGCCGATCCACCTCGCCGGCGGCGAGACCGCGACGGTCGGCGCGAGCATCGGCGTGGCGATCGGGCCGGAGCACGGCGACGCGTCGGACACGCTGATGGCGCACGCCGACCAGGCGATGTATGTGGCCAAGCGGGCCGGCAAGCACCGCGTCTGCCTGTGGGCACCGCGCAGCACGGAGCGTGCAGACCAGGGCGCGTGAGGCGGGCGGGCCTCGCGGTCCGTCAATTGCCGGTCATGGATCGGCGATGGCTCCGACATGCAAGTCTCATCCTTGCAAGCAGTGTTTCAGAGTATGCGAACACGGCATCGTTCTGCACTTCGCGGGGTAGCCTGCGGGCCATTCCAAACCCCGAGAGTGATCCCCATGAAAACCGGATTGAATCCGCTGCGCCTGTCCCTGATCGCGGTGGCCTGCGCCGCCGCCACGCCCGCCTTCGCCATCGACTGGCCGGCCGGCTTCTCGAAGTGCGCTGACGAAGGCGAGAGCTGCAAGGTGGGCACGACGGCGCGCCAGGTGTCGTTCGGCGTGAAGAACAAGTGGGTGGTCAAGACGCTGTCGGGCACCGTGGCCTGCACCAGTGCGAGCTTCGGCGGCGCCAACCCGAATGCGGACAAGAAGGAGAAGTGCGCGGTCGGACCGGCCGCTGCGCCGGCCCCTGCACCCGCACCGGCTCCCGCACCGGCCCCCGCTCCGTCGCCGGCACCTTCGCCCGCTCCGGCCCCTGCACCGGCACCGGCACCCGCCCCGAGCGGCCTGAGCGCCGGCTTCGCCGGCACGGTGACCGGCGGCGGCAAGCTCGGCGCCGTGACGGTGAGCACCGCGGCGGCCATGCAAGCGGCCATCGATGCCTACACCGGCACCGGCGGCCTCGTGATCCGCTACACCGGCAGCTTCGATTTCGCGTCGATCACCGACTCCTGCGCGCAGCGGACGAAGCCGGCAGGCGCCATCGTCGAGGTCAAGAACAAGAGCAACGTCACGATCGAAGGCGCCGACGGCTCGGCCGCGAACTTCGGCCTCGCGATCAAGGGCGGCGCCACCAACGTCATCATCCGCAACATGACGATCGGCCTGCTGCCCGGCTCGATCGACGCGATCGGCATCGAGGGCCAGGGCGGCAAGGTCCCGGGCTACATCTGGGTCGACCACAACACGCTGTTCAGCAGCATCAAGGAATGCGCCGGCGCCGGCGACATGGAGTTCGACGGCCTGGTCGACAACAAGGCAGGCGCGCACCACATCACCTACTCGTACAACCACATCCACGACCACCAGAAGGTCGGGCTGATCGGGTCGAGCGACAGCGATTCGAGCGACCGCTTCATCACCTACCACCACAACTTCTACGAGAACGTGAAGTCGCGGCTGCCGCTGCAGCGCGGCGGCTACACGCACCTGTACAACAACCTGTACAGCGGCGTGCACACCTCGGGCGCCAACATCCGCATGGGCGGCTTCTCGCTGATCGAAGCCAACTGGTTCGAGAACGCGCAGAACCCGGTGACCTCGCGCGACAGCTCGACCATCGGCTACTGGGAGCTGCGCAACAACAACGTGAAGAGCCCGGCCGACTTCAGCCGCTACGGCATCACCTGGGTGGCCAGCGAGTCGTCACCGTCGCGCGACGCGAGCGACTGGGTCAGCACCAGCACCTTCCCGGTCGGCATCCCGTACGCCTACACTGCCCACGACCCGGCGTGCGTGAAGCAGAAGCTGCCCGCCGTGGCGGGGGCTGGCAAGGCGCTGGCCGCGCTCAGCTGCAACTGAGCTGCCACTGACGACGACAACGAACGACAAGCCGCAGCGCGGCGGGAGACACGCATGACACTGCAATTCGCAATCCCGCTGCGCGCGGTCGTGGTGGCCGGCAGCCTGCTGGCCGCCACCACCGCGATGGCCGGCACGTTCGTGTACGTGTCCAACGCGGACAGCCAGGAGCTGTCGGTGCTGGCCTTCGACCGCAGCTCGGGCCGGCTGAGCCCGGTCGAGACGGTGGCCGTCGGCGGCACGGTGATGCCGTTGGCGGTCAGCCCCGACAAGCGCTTCCTCTACGCCGCGCTGCGCTCGCAGCCGTTTCGCGTGCTGAGCTTCGCCGTCGACCCGGCGAGCGGCCGGCTCAAGAAATTGGGCGAGGCACCGCTGGCCGACAGCATGGCCAACATCGATGTCGACGCCAGCGGCAAGTGGCTGTTCGCGGCCTCGTACCCGGGGCACAAGATCACCGTCAACAGCATCGACGGCAATGGCGTGGTCGGCGCGATCCAGCAGCTGATTCCGACGGCGCCGAACGCGCATGCCATCCATGCCGACGCGAGCAACCGCTTCGTGCTGGCGACCAGCCTCGGCGGCGACAACCTGTCGGTGTGGCGCTTCGATGCGGCCAAGGGGCAGCTGTCGCCGAACGATCCGCCGATCGTGCAGACGGCACCGAAATCCGGTGCCCGCCATTTCGTCTGGGACCGGGCGCAGAAGCACCTGTACCTGCTCAACGAGGTCGATGCGTCGCTGTATGCGTTCGCCTGGGATGCCGGCCGCGGCTCGCTGCGCGAGCTGCAGCGCACGACCACGCTGCCGGAGGGCTTCACCGGCAAGCCGTGGGCAGCCGACCTCCACCTGAGCCCGGACGGCAAGCAGCTCTATGCCTCGGAACGCACGTCGAGCACCATCGCGCGTTTCAAGGTTGACGCCGAGACGGGCAAGCTGGAGCCCGCCGGCAGCACGCCGACCGAGAAGACCCCGCGCGGCTTCGCGATCGATTCATCGGGCCGCTTCCTGATCGCGGCCGGGCAGGAATCGCATTCGGTGTCGGTGCATGCCATCGACCCGCGCACCGGCGCACTCGGCGAGGTCACCCGGCTGCCGGTCGGCAAGAACCCGAATTGGGTCGAGATCGTCGACCTGCCCTGAGGTCGAGAACGCCCGCTCAACTCTCGTTGTGCGCCACCTGGATGCGCCGGCGCGTGCGGGCTGCGGCGTCGTAGATGTTGAAGTCGCTCATCGTCCTGCCGTAGAGGTGCAGGCTGACGGCGCGGGGCCGTTCCGCCGGCACGCCGGTGACGTGGATGTGATCCGGGTTCGGGACGAAGCTCGTGACCGCACCATGCCGCAGCAGGATCGTGCCGCCGCGCGCCAGCTCGATCTCGTCGTCGGCGCCGCGATCCGGTGACAGCCTGACGTAGCTGCGCTCTTCCAGCACCCCTTCGACCACGCCGACGACGCCCCAGCTGCCGTGGTCGTGCACCGGCGTCCATTGGCCCGGCAGCCAGACGATCGAGTACAGCGACAGGCTCGAATCGGGGGCGTCGTAGATCAGGTTGCGGGTGTAGCCCGACGCGCTGCTGCGGTAGTGCTGCGGCTGCAGGAAGCTGCCGGCGTGATCGATCAGGTCGAGCATCAGCGGCGCCAGGGCCAGCACGCAGTCGGCCGGGTCGGGCTGGCGGCAGCTGCGGGCGCTGGCTTCGGCGATGAAGGCGTCGAGGGCGGCGGAGGTCATCGGCGGATTGTCGCGCCAACGCCGGATCGCACTTGACTCGCAGGCGGCTTGGACCGACGCTTTCGCGCTTTGAACCCACAGGAGCCGCCATGAGTGCGCCGATCCTCCACTACCACCCGCTGTCCTCCTGCTGCCACAAGGTGCTGATCGCCATCGACGTGCTGGAGATCGAGGTCGACAAGCGCCTACTGAACCTGGGCGATCCTGCAGAGCGCGCCGCGCACCTCGCGCTGTGGCCGCTGGGCAAGATGCCGTTGCTGGTGGACCAGGGCCGGCCGGTGCCCGAGACGAGCATCATCATCGAGCACCTGCAGCGCCACCATGCGCGCCCGGGCCGCACGCTGATCCCGCACGACCTCGACGAAGCGCTCGAGGTGCGCCGGTGGGACCGCCTCTTCGACCTTTATGTGATGACGCCGATGCAGGCCTTCACCGCCGACCGCCTGCGCGCCGAAGGCGAGCGCGATCCGCAGTCCGTAGCCAAGGCCCGCGACACGCTGCTGACCGCCTATGCGCTGATCGACCGCCAGCTCGAAGGGCGGACCTGGGTGGCCGGCGATGCGTTCAGCATGGCCGATTGCGCGGCGGCGCCTTCCTTGTTCTATGCGCTGACCTACGTCCCGCTGCTTGCGCAGCATGGGCGCCTCTCGGCCTACTTCGAACGCCTGATGGATCACCCGTCGGTGGCACGCACCGTCGACGAGGCGCGGCCCTGGTTCCAGTTCTACCCGGGGCGCGACGGGCTGTCCCGGCGCTTCTACGATCCGGCGTAGCGCCCGCGGCAGTCTCGTTACAGGATCGATCCCGGCATCGCGAGCATCGGCACCGGCTTCATGCTGGAAGCCAGCGGATGCTGGTGGCCCGCATCGCTGTCGCCCGGCACCGAGAACTGCGCCATCGCCGTGACCAACGCGGCTGCGTCCTGGTCGATCGAGATGCCCTGGCCGGCTTGCGTCCCGGTGAACGACAACGGCACCGACGACGACGGAATCACGCTGCCGTTGGCCAGCCGGATCTCCTCGATCTTGTTGGTCGTGCCGACGTACCAGTTGCTCACCGTCAGCTTGTCCGTGCCGGTCGTCAGCCCGATCACCAGGTTGTTGCCGCTGCGCGTGAGCGTGACCTGCGAGGCCGTGATGCCCGCGCCGATCTCGATGCGGTCGCTGCCGCCCGCGTCGCTCAGCGTGTCGAGCCCGTCGCCGGAGCCCCAGCGGTAGACGTCATTGCTGGTGGTCGAGGTGTCGGTCAGCGTGTCGTTGCCCAGGCCGCCGCTGTAGGTGTCGTTGCCCTCGGCACCGGTCAGCACGTTGGCGCCGCTGTTGCCGATCAGCACGTTGGCATTCAGGTTGCCGGTGGCATTGAATGCGCCTGAACCCGTCAGCGTGATGTTCTCGATGTTCGTCGTCGCGGAAATGCTCCAGGTCAGGGCACTGTTGATCGTGTCGATGCCCTCGCTCGCGTTCTCCGTCACCACGTCGGTGTTGACGTTGACGACATAGACATCGTCGCCCGCCCCGCCGGTCAAGGTGTCGTTGCCCGTCCCGCCATCGAGCGTGTCATTGCCCAGCCCGCCGGTCAGCGCGTTGTTGCCGCTGTTGCCGGTCAGCAGGTTGGCCAGGTCGTTGCCGATGCCGCTCAGGCCGGTCGTCCCGCCCAGCAGCAGGTTCTCGACGTTGCTGCCCAGCGTGTACGTGGTCAGCGTGCTCTGCACCGTGTCGATGCCCTCGTTCAGCGCCTCGACGATGACGTCCGTCGTGCTGTCGATCACGTAGGTGTCGTCGCCCGTGCCGCCGGTCATCGAATCGTTGCCGGTGCCGCCGTTCAGCGTGTCGTTGCCGGCATTGCCGATCAGCGTGTCGTTGCCGCCAGCGCCATTGAGCGAGTCGTTGCCGGTGCCGCCGACCAGCGTGTCGGCATTGGCGGTGCCGGTCAGCACCAGGTTCTGCAGGCTGACCGCGATGTCGAACACGTCGCTGGCCGACGCGTTGCTGGTGTCGGTGGCCGTGACCTTCACGCTCACCGTGCCGATCGTGGGGGGCGTGCCGCTGAACGTGCGCGTGCCGGCATTGAAGCTCAGCCAGCCCGGCAGCGCGCTGCCGTCGGCCAGCGTCGCGGTGTAGGCCAGCGCATCGGCATCCGCATCGGTGAACGACGACGTCGGCAGCGCGAAGCTGAGCGGTGCACCCTGGGCCGCCGTCTTGTCGGCCAGTGCCGCGTTCACCACCGGCGCACGGTTGGCCGGCCCGACGTTGAGCGTGACGAACTCGCCGGCCGAGAAGTTGTAGTTGTCGGTGCCCCACAGGACGAACTGCAGGCTGCCGACGTTGCCCGTGCCTGGCGTGCCCGACATCGTGCGCGTCACCGGGTCGAAGCTGAGCCACGCCGGCACCGCGCTGCCGTCCTGCATCGAGATGCGGTAGGTGATGGAATCCCACACGTCCGGATCCGTGATGGTGTTCAGCGCCACGGTGTAGCTGAAGGCGCTGCCGGCCTTGGCGCTGAGCGTCGGCAGGAAGGTGTTGACGGTCGGCGAGTGGTTGTTGTTCGCGCGATCCACCACGGTCTGGATCATCGCCTGGTCCCACACCACGCCGTTCGAGAACTCGATGCGGTCGATCTTGTGGTCCTGCGTGACGCCATTCACCACGCTGTTGCCGGCGTAGTAGTTGATGAAGCCGACCTGGTCGCTGCTGCCCTTCACCTTGAAGAACAGGTTCGCGCCCGATTGGAAGGCCAGCACGTCGTTGTCGGTGATGGTGGCGCCGAAGCGCAGCGTGTCGGTGGCGCCGAGCGCGTCGGTGTTGTCGACGCTGTCCTGCCCGTCGCCGCGGTTGTAGACATAGACATCGTTGCCGGCGTCACCGAACAGGAAGTCGTTGCCCTGCCCGCCGGTCAGCGTGTTGTTGCCGGTGTTGCCCCACAGGCCGTTGGCCAGCGCGTTGCCGGTGGCGTTCAGGTCGTCGGAGCCCGTCAGCGCGACGCGTTCGAAGTTGGCGCCAAGCGTCCAGCTGACGCTGGACTGGATGAAGTCGTCGCCCTCACCCGCGTTCTCGACCAGGGTGTCGCCGGCATCGTCGACGTCGTAGAAGTCGTCGCCGCTGCCACCGACCAGCGAGTCGGCGCCTTCGGAGCCGAACAGCGCGTCATCGCCTGCACCGCCGATCAGCGTGTCGTCGCCGTCGAGGCCGAGCAGGTTGTTGTCGCTCGCGTTGCCGATGATCAGGTTGTCGAGGTCGTTGCCGTTGCCGCGCTCCACGGTGCCGGTCAGCGTCAGGTTCTCGACGCCGTCGTTCAGGATGAAGAAGCTGTCGTAGCTGCGCACGACGGTGTCGATGCCTTCGCCGGCCGCCTCGACGACCCCGTCGTCTTCGCTGTCGACGATGTAGGTGTCATCGCCCTCGCCGCCGATCAGCAGGTCGGAGCCGCCGCCGCCGGTCAGCAGGTTGTTGCCGGCATTGCCTTCGAGCACGTTGTCGCCGGCATCGCCGGTGGCGTTCAGGTTGGCGCTGCCGGTCAGGCGAACGTTCTCGATGTTGTTGCCGGTCGCGTAGCTGAAGCCGACCTCCACGGTGTCGCTGCCTTCGTCGGCGAGCTCGATCACCTGGTCGGCAGCACTGTCGAGCACGTAGGTGTCATTGCCGTCACCACCGGCCATCGTGTCGATGCCGGCACCGCCGTCCAGCCGGTTCGAGCCGCTGTTGCCGGTGAGCTGGTTGGCCAGTTCGTTGCCGGTGGCGTCGACGCTGGAGAAACCGGTGAGCACCAGGTTCTCGAGGTTGGCGCCCAGCACGTAGCTGACAGAGCTCCGCACCGTGTCGATGCCTTCGCCGGACTGCTCGACGACCTGGTCGTCGCTGCGGTCCACGTCGTAGAGGTCATCGCCGGTGCCGCCGACAAGCAGGTCGACGCCGCTGCCGCCGACAAGCAGGTCGTTGCCCGCGCCGCCTTGCAGCAGGTCGTCGCCGCCCTGGCCGTCGAGCAGGTTGTCCTGCGCGTTGCCGTTGATCGTGTTGGCCAGCGCGTTGCCGGTGCCCGCGACCGCAGTGCCGGTGAGCATCAGCGTCTCGACGTTGTCGCCGAGCGTGAAGTCGACGCTGGCGACGACGGTGTCGTCGCCTTCGGCGTTCAGCTCGGTGACCGCATCGGTCGTGGCGTCGACGAGGTAGAGGTCGTTGCCCTGGCCGCCGCTCATCGCGTCGCTGCCGCTGCCACCGTCCAGCGTGTCGTTGCCGGCCGCGCCGATCAGCGTGTCGGCACCCGCGAGGCCGCTGAGGAGGTTGTCGTTGTCGTTGCCGGTCAACGCGTTGTCCAGCGCATTGCCGCCAGCGCTCAGCGCCGCGGAGCCGGCCTGCAGGACCAGGTCTTCAACATTGTTCGAGAGCGTGAGGCTGAGTGCGCTGTAGACGGTGTCGTGGCCTTCGTCGGCCGCTTCGATCACCTGGTCGTTCGCGTCGTCGACGATGAAGGTGTCGTCGCCCGCGCCGCCTGACATCGTGTCGGCACCGCTGCCGCCGTCCAGCGTGTCGTTGCCCGCACCGGCTGCCAGCACATCGGCGCCCTGGCCTGCCAGCAGCGTGTCGTTGCCTGCACCGCCGTCGAGCACGTCGTTGCCGTCGCCGGCGCTCAGCCAGTCGCCACCATCGCCACCGGCGAGCGAGTCGTTGCCGGCACCGCCGTCGAGCTGGTCGGCCCCGGCATCGCCTTGCATCGCGTCGTTGCCGTCGCCGCCCGTCAGGGTGTCGTCGCCGTCGCCGCCGTAGGCCAGGTCGTTGCCTGCCCCGAGGTCGAGCAGGTCATTGCCGCCGCGACCGTCGACCACATCATCGCCGGCGAGCGCATGGATGATTTCCTTGCCGGAGGTTCCGCGCAAGGTGTCGGCTTGCTCCGTGGCCGGAATCTCGATCGGCAGGGCATCGAGCACCTGGGCGATCGTCATCGTGCTGCCATCGGAGAACTGGATGGCATCGATCGGCGACGTTCCCGCGAGGTTGTCGTAGTCCACGCCGTCCAGGTGGATCCCGCCCCCATCGGCTCCGGTTCCGATGAACAAGGAACCGAGACGCAGGAACAGCATGCCCAGCAGGATGCCACCTTCGAGCACCAGCAGGTCATACCCCGAACCGTCTTCGATGTGCTTGATGCCACTGCCCAGCGCGAAGTAGTAGACGTCGTCGCCGTCGCCGCCCATCATCGTGTCGTCGCCGTCACCAGGACGCAGGAAGTCATTGCCGGAACCGCCCAGCAGGAGGTCGTCGCCGGCACCGCCGTACAGGCGATCGTCATCGGCGCCACCCGACAGCCAGTCGTTGCCATTGCCCCCGACCAGCGTGTCGCGTCCGCTGCCGCCATCCAGCTGGTCATTCCCGCTCAGCATGCTGATGTCGGCGCTGCTCGTCTCGTTTTCTCCGGCCAACCAGTCATCGCCGCTCCCGCCGCTCAGCTGGTCGTCGCCGCCATCGCCGAACAGGGTGTCGTTGCCAGCGCCGCCATCGAGCGTGTCGCTTCCCTGCAGGGACGCGTCGACGTTGCCCAGGATGTCGCCGGTCAGCACATCATCGCCATCACCGGCGTCGAGCTGGTCGTTGCCGCCGCCGCCGATCAAGGTGTCGTTGCCCGCACCGCCGTCGAGCTGGTCGTCGCCGTGGAATTCCCCTGCCACGTCGCCCAGGGTGCCGTCACCGTCGAGGTAGTCGTTGCCCTCGCCGCCCACGAGCTGGTCGTCGCCGCCCTCGCCGAAGAGGGTGTCGTTGCCCTCCTCGCCGTCCAGGTAGTCGCTGCCATGGAAGGTGCCGGCAACCGCGGCCGTGTTCGCGTCTCCCTGCAGCTCATCGTCACCCTTGCCGCCGTACAGCGTGTCGTTGCCGCCGCGGGCGATCAGCAGGTCGTCGCCATCCTCGCCATCCAGGTAATCGTTGCCCTGGAACGCGCCGGACAGCGACGCATCGACATCGTCGCCGTCGAGGAAGTCGTTGCCCGTGCCGCCGAAGAGCGTGTCGTTGCCGCCACCACCGCCCAGCGTGTCGTTGCCGGCCTCGCCGTCGAGGTAGTCGTCCCCCTGGGCCGACCCCGGGAGCACGGACTCGGGGCCGTCACCGTTCAGCGTGTCGCTGCCGTCGCCGCCGAACAGCGTGTCGGCGCCGCCCTCGCCTTGCAGGTAGTCGTTGCCGTCTTCACCGTCGAGGTAGTCGTCGCCATGGTACGAAGGCGGCAGGTAGGCGCCGTCGGAAGGCGACACCGAGCCGCTGTCGCCCCACAGCGAGTCGTCGCCGCCGCCACCGAAGAGCTGGTCGTCGCGACCGCCACCGATCAGCTTGTCGTTGCCGTCGCCGCCATCGAGGTAGTCGTTGCCGTTCACGTCGGGCGTCGTGTTCATGGAGTCCCGGTCGTCGCCGTACAACGAGTCGTCGCCGGTGCCGCCGTACAGGTCGTCGCCCTGGCCCTGCCCGATCAGCAAGTCGTTGCCGGCACCGCCATCGATCACGTCGGCGCCGTGGTCCTGCGGTGCGGCATAGACGATCAGCGACGGATCGTACTGGCTCGGACCATCGCCGTAGATGCGGTCGTCGCCATCGTCGCCGTTCAGCACGTCGCTGCCGCCCATGCCGTAGATGTCGTCACGGCCGGCACCCCCGCTCACGATGTCGTTGCCCGTGCCGGCAAAGACGTAGTCGTCGCCGGCGCCGGCGTCGATCGTGTTGCCGGCGTCGCCGTACTGTTCGTCGCGGCCGACGTTGCTGCTGAGGAAGCCTTGCTGGAACCCGTCGAAGTCGGGCCCTGGCGAGCTGTGCGCCCAATCGAAGCCCTGGCCCAGCACCACCGGGTAGCTGGGCGCGGGCGGCGTGTAGTCGGTGCGGGTCGGGTAGTAGAGGCTGCCGGTGCTGGAGCCGTAGATGACGTCGATGCCGTCGCCGYCGATCAGCGTATCGGCACCCAGCCCGCCCTCCAGCACGTCGTTGCCGGTGCCACCCTCGATGTAGTCGTTGCCTGCGCGCCCGAGCAGCGCGTCGTCGCCGCCCAGCCCCTTGATGCTGTCGTCGCCGGCCGTGCCGGTGATGAGGTCCTGCGCGCCGGCCTGCACACCATCGCTCACATAGTTGCCGTCGCTGTCGAAGAGGTACTGCGAGCCATCGGGGTTGGTCTTCTTCTTGAAGTCGCCGGTCAGCGTGTTGGTCGTCTGGGGCTGCGCCTGGGTCTCGTCGAGGGTGATGCCCAGCTGGCCCGGCTGCCAGTTGCGGACGCGGATCTGGTTGAGCGATCCATCCTTGCGCAGGATGAGGTCGTCTCCCGCCACGGTGTAGCTCCAGCCGGTGGCTTCGTCCACGTAGAAGCCGTCGGCTTTCTTCTTGCCGCCGGCCAGCGTCACCCCGTTGGCGACGATCGAGCCCTGCCCATCGGCATCGATGATCCAGTCGCCGCCGAAGTTGCCGTCGAAGTTGTAGGTGTCGTTGCCCGTGCCGCCGTACAGGTAGTCGGGCCCTTCGCCGCCATCGAGCGAATCGCTGCCGTCGCCGCCCGCCAGCACGTCGCTGCCAGCGCCGCCGAGCAGCGTGTCGCTGCCGCCCAGGCCGAGCAACAGGTCGTCGCCGGCGCCGCCGTCGAGGTTGTCTGCGGCGGTGCCGCCGATGGCGGCGTCGTCTGTGCTGCCCGTCGCGACCCAGGTCATCGCATCGCTGCCGCTCTGGATGTGCCAGGCATTGGCCGATCGTGCGGCACCGGCGGCGAAGGATGCGGCGTCGGCTGCCAGCGCCACCACCGCATCTGCAAGAACCTTCGTGCTCTTGAGTTCGCCTTGCGACTGCGCGATGTCGGCGTAGTTGAAGTTGATGGCACCACCGTTCAGACTGAACAGGGCCGTCGCGCTGGATGCGGCATTGAAGTAGTAATACTCCATTGCAGCAACCAGCAGACCCTTTTTAATATCTGCTGCAGAAGTCGTCCCGCCGCCGGTGCCAATGCGATTGACGTCGGCGGTGAACTTTGTCAGCAATGCGGTTGCGGGAGAGATCAACTGGCCGGTCAGTTCGTCATAGACGCCGACCTCCTCACGCAGCAGCTTGGCCAGCAGATTCTGGCGCGCGCCCAATGCAATCGGGCCATACAGCCCATGATCGAAAAGGAGCGGGAGGAGGGTAGGGAAGTCCTTGCAAGCCTGCTCGAACGACGAGTTCAGCAGTACTGCCGCAAGCAGATCAATGCTGTGCTTGTCACCCCCTGACAAATCAGGCGCCGCCCCGACGAGTTTCGGTGTGCGGCTCGCCTCGATGCGCGGCAGAAGGAGATAGTCCAGCAATTCCAGGATCTCACCTTGAACCGCGTAGCTCACGACATGAGATTCTCGCCCTGCATAATCGATCAGCGGGTGATAATTGTCGAACTTCGGATCGTGATACCCCTGTACCGCCAGCGCGGCCTGCACCACGAGATAGGCCGGCGTCATCACCAACGGGGGGCCGATCTCTCGCGCCGACAGTTCGAACGGGGCAGGATCGAAAACAACGGCCGGCCGGTCAAACCAGGCCGCCATCAAACCAGCGAGGCCGCCGCCCAGCGAATGCCCGGTGAAACTGATGTCAGCGCCCGCTCCATACTTGGCCTGGACTTTCTGGTAGAGCAGAGCGGCATCGTAGGCCTGCTTCCCATAGGAACCGGTGGCCAAAGGGAGATTCCCGCTCACGAAATCATTGGTCAATCCCGACGTGATGCCTTCGGGAAATTCGGTGCCGGCGTAGGAGATGACGATCTGGCCGCCCGGACCCTGATAGACGCGCGCGCTGAACGCACTGCCGAGCGCGGTTGCATTGCTTCCCGAGCTGGAAACGGTGAACTCGTCCAGAACTTTCCAGCCCGGCGGAATGGGCGCACGATTGGTGGACAGCGTGCGAATATCCCAATAAGCACCGGCAGCAAGCAGTGCGTATGTCGTTGCCTGATCCATTTTCCGATCCCCCTGATGACCTGTGGTTTGTGTGATTACTGCACTTGTATTTTCAGTGGCCGAGAAATCTCTCGTCGAGCAGGATCCAGATAAGCATCCTGCAACAAGACCTCCTTCTCTTCGAAGGAGACTCTCTTGCCGTCATACCCTGCCAGCAACGAAACGTCGATGGAGGGGAAGAGGTTTTCTCGTTGAATCGAGGGCGGCGCTGATTCCCAGCCCATCGGATGGAACGTCCCGCTTTCCAGAGTGGCCAGCCGCTGCTCGCGTGTCGTGAAGCCATGCCCCCACTGATCGGAGGTTTCGTCCGTCTTTCCGAATGGGCCTTGACCTGCGAGGACGAGGTACCACCTGCCGGCGATGCGATCCAGAAAGACCGGCGTGAGCCAGGTCGTGAATTTGACCGAACCCAGGGGCGTGCCGGCATCAAACACCAGGGTGGTGACACGCCGCCGCGCATTCTGATATCCAGAGAAATAGCCACCTCGCTCAAATTGAATCGTTCGCTTCAGCAACAAGAGCGGCCCATCCCGGAGCCTTACTTCCTCGAAAATGGTGAGCTCGAACAGCCTGGGCTGGCCGCAGCCTGTGGCGAGCAAAGCCGCCCCCGCCGCCATCAATGCCCTTCTTCGACTTGAATATGAACCGTTGGCGTCGGAATGCCGGATCAGTCGCCGCATCACCGCTCCTTCAAGCTGTCATTGAGGTGCTCACGCACCGGGCTCAGCAGGTAGTCGATGACCCGACGCTTGCCCGTCTTGATCTCCGCCGTCACGTTCATCCCCGGCGACAGGTGCACCCGCTTGCCGTCGACGTTGATGTCGCGCTGGTCGAGCTGCAGCGTCGCGGGGAAGCTGGCCCCTTGCGGCGCCTTGCTGTCCGCGGTGTTGCCGTTGCCGCTGAAACTGTTCTGCGGCTGGCGCGCGCTCTCGCTGATCACCGCATCGGCGGCCACGCTCAACACTTTCGCGCCCACCGTGCCATAGCGCGTGTACGGGAAGGTCTCCAGCTTCACCTCGGCATGCTGGCCTTCCTTGACGAAGCCGATGTCCTTGTTCTCCAGCGTCACCTCGGCCGTGACCTCGGCCCGGTCGGGCACCACCACCAGCAGCACCTGCGCCGGCGTCACGACGCCTCCCGCGGTGTGCACCGCGAGCTGCTGCACCGTGCCGTCGACCGGCGCGGTCAGTTGCGTGAGCCGTGTCTTCTGCGTGGCCTTGACCGTCTCGGCGTTCAGTTGCCGCCGCTTCAACTCGGCGTCCGCATGCCGCTCGCCCAGCACGCGCACGATCTCGGCGCGCTGCGCCGCATGCCCCTGCTCGCTCTCGTGCTGCGCCGCCTGCGCCTCCAGCTTGCGGGCGCGCGCGGTCGACAGGTCCTTCTCCATCTCGATGCGCTCGCGCGTGCGGTCCTGGCCCGCGTGGCCGGCAATGAAGCCCTGCTCCGACAGCGCCTTGAAGTCCGCCTCGCGCTGGCGCGCCAGCGGCACCGTGGTCTCCAGCTTGTCGATCTGCTGCTCCACGGTCTGCGCCTCGGCGCGGTGCTTGGCGGCCTCGGCCCGCAGCCTGGCCAGCTTGGCGTTGATGTCGGCCCACTCGCTGCGCAGCTGGGATTGCACCGCGCGCCGCCCTTCAGCGTTCAGGTCAGGGTCGGGCGCCAGCTGCGGCTCGGCGCCGCGCTCGAGCGCGTCCAGCAGCGCCGCCGTGCGCACCGACTCCGAGATCGCCGACGCGCGCTCCTGCATCACCCGCCCGCGGTCGGCCTCGGCCAGCGTCGCATCGAGCTCGATCAGCAGCTGACCTGCCTTGACGCGGTCGCCGTCCTGCACCTGGATCGCCTTGACGACGCTCGCCTCCAGCGGCTGGATCAGCTTGCTGCCGTCGCTGACGACGATGCGCCCCGGGGCAGAAGCCACGATGTCCAGCTCGCCGAAGCTGGCCCACAACAAGATCACGACGAAGAGCGCGCAGATCACCAAGGCCGCACGCCTGGGCGCCGGGTGCACCGGCGTCGCCTGCAGGCTCAGCGCCGCAGGCAGGAAGGCGGCCTCGTCGGCCAGCCGCTTCGGCCCCGCCAGTTCATGGCGTGCCTGCCACGCGGCCGCGAACACCGCCTTGTAGCGCGCCAGCAAGGCCAGCGCGGGATGCGGCGCCGGCGTTGCTTTCGGTATGGCGGCGCTCATGCCTGGTTCTCCACGGCGACCGGTGTGCGCTCGATGCCGCCTTGCATCTGCCACAGGTAGGCGTACAGCCCCTTCGGCTTGGCGACCAGCTGCTCGTGCGCGCCCATCTCGACGATGCGCCCCTTGTCCATCACGATGATGCGGTGCGCATTGCGCACCGCGCTCAGCCGGTGCGCGATCACCAGCACCGTGCGGCCCTGGCAGATGGCGGCCATGTTGCGCTGGACGATGGCCTCGCTCTCGTAGTCGAGCGCGCTCGTCGCCTCGTCGAAGATCAGGATGCGCGGATTGCTGAACAGCGCCCGCGCGATCGCGATGCGCTGGCGCTGCCCGCCCGACAGGCTCGCGCCCTGTTCGCCCACCAGCGTGTCGTAGCCCTCGGGCAGCTCGCTGATGAAGTCGTGCGCACCCGCGAGCCGGGCCACGGCCATCACATGTTCGAGCGGCGCGGCCGGGTCGGTGATCGCGATGTTCTCGCGCACGCTGCGGTGGAACAGGAAGTTCTCCTGCAGCACCACG
The DNA here is from genome assembly GCF_054049715.1 of Rhizobacter sp. P5_C2. NCBI lineage: Bacteria > Pseudomonadati > Pseudomonadota > Betaproteobacteria > Burkholderiales > Sphaerotilaceae > Rhizobacter > Rhizobacter sp. P5_C2. The sequence goes on from NZ_JBFULV010000047.1 coordinate 36,041, forward strand.
CCGACCTGGCGGCGCAGCTGGGCGGCGTCGATCAGGCTGATGTCGATGCCGTCGACCAGCAAGCGCCCCTGCTCCGGCGAGTACAGGCGCTGCACCAGCTTGGTCAGCGTGCTCTTGCCCGAGCCCGACCGGCCGACGATGCCGATCACCTCGCCGGGCCGCACGTCCAGGCTCACGCCGTGCAGCACCGGCGGCGCTTCCGGCCGGTAGCGGAACACCACCTGGTCGAGCGTGATGCGGCCCTTCAGCGGCGGCAGTTGCGCGGCCGTGCTGGGCGGCACCTCGGTGCGCGTGTTCAGCACATCGCCCAGCCGCGCCATCGAGATGCCGGTCTGCTGGAAGTCGGTCCACATCTGCGCGATCCGCATGATGGGCTGCGCGACGCGCTGCGCGAACATGTTGAAGGCGACGAACTGGCCGACGCTCAACTCGTTGTCCATCACCAGGTGCGCGCCGTACCAGAGCGTTGCGGCGTTCACCAGCTTGCCGGCGAGGTTGATGCCCTCGTGCGCGAAGGTCGAGAGGCTCTGCGTGCGAAATCCCGCCGAGACGTAGGCGGCGAGTTGTTCATCCCAGCGGCGCGACATCGCCGGCTCGAGCGCGGTCGCCTTGACGGTCTGGATGCCGGTGATGGTCTCGACCAGCAGCGACTGGTTCTCGGCGCTGCGCGCGAATTTCTCGTTCAGCCGGGCGCGCAGCACCGGCACGACCGACAGGATCAGCAGCACGTAGACCGGAAAGCTGAGCAGCACGATCAGCGTCAGCGGCACGCTGTACAGCAGCATCACCGCCACGAAGACGATCGAGAACACGACATCCAGCACCAACGTCAGCGAGTTGCCGGTCAGGAAGCTGCGGATGTTCTCCAGCTCACGCACGCGCGCCACCGACTGGCCGACGCGCCGGGATTGGAAGTAAGCCAGCGGCAGCTGCACCAGGTGGCGAAACAGCCGCGCACCGAGCTCGACATCGATGCGGCTGGTGGTGTGGCTGAAGACGTACGAGCGCAGCACCGTCAGCACGCTCTCGAACAGCACCACCGCGACCAGGCCGACCACCAGCACGTCGAGCGTCGACACGCCCTTGTGCACCAGCACCTTGTCCATCACCACCTGGAAGAACAGCGGCGAGACGAGCGCGAACAGCTGCAGGAACAGCGAGATCACCAGCACCTCCGACAGCAGGCGGCGGTGCTTGACGATGCTCGGGATGAACCAGCTGAAGTCGAACTTGGCCAATTCGCCGGCGAGGCTCGCGCGGCTGGTAATCAGGATGAGCCGGCCGCTCCACTGCTCGGCGAACACCGCCATCGGCTCGATGGTGGGGCGGGCACTGTCGGTGCGCACGTCGCGGAACAGCACGCGTTGGCCATCGCATTGCGCGAGGACGACCACGCGGCCGTCGTTCATCACCGCCAGGGCCGGCAACGCGGCGAGTTCGATCCGGTCGATCGTGGTGGAGGAGAGCTTGGCCTTCAGGCCCAGGTGCCTGGCGGCCAACAGCAGGTCGTCGGTGGAGACGGGCTCGCTCGGGCTTTTGCCGAGCTGATGCAACAGCGCTGCGGGGTCGGCGGGCACCTGGTGAAGCCGGGCCACCAGGCACAGGGCGTGAAGCGCGGCCTCGCCTTGATGGCGCGCCGGCGAGACCGCCATGGCCTCGCCGTCCCCCGCCCCCGAGCGCAGTTCTGCCTGCTCCGTGCCTCCTGAATCTTTCAAACCCGCTCCCGTTCGGTTTGATGTTCTTGTTGGTGCGCAGCAGTCTAGCTGACGCAGGCCGCGCGTCAACCATCTCCCATCGGGGGTCAGAGCAGATCAGCGAGGTTGCCGCTTCGGCTGATCGACGCGAATCCCGACTCGGGTGTTCTCGAGTTCGTAGAGATAGGCGGCACCACAGGCTTTGCCGCGCTCGGTCGAGCGGAGCGCTTGATCCGTTTCGATGCTTCGGATTCGGCGTCGCAATTCTCTTGCCGTCTGGGTCATCGTCCACGACGACGCGGCGGCGCAAATCTTCGGAACCTCGTTCAGCGAGAGCARCGACAGGACATTCTCGGTGCAGGTGCCGACGGCGATGCGAAGCCCTTCCCTGTGAGCCTCGGTCACCTTCGAGTTCTTGCCGCGGCTCAGCTTGACCGTGAGACCGATGGCCTGCGTGTCGCAGTCAGCGGTTCTTTGGTTCAAATCCGCCAAGGCGGCCGATTGCCCGCCCAGCCAGGTGTTGACGCCTTCGACGCCGTCCGTTCGCAGGCGTTGCTCGAGGGTGGCGACGGGCTCGTTGGATGACAGGGCCACCGCGGGCAGCATGGCCAGTCCGACAAGGAGCGCGCGCATGTCGAACGTGCCGCCTAGCGCTTGACGTGAGGGGCCCGGCCGGGCCCACCGCGGCGATCCCTCTCGATGGCCGGGTCAGGGCGTCTTTGCCGGTAGGCACGAACCATCGCATGGAGACTCACCCGCTCGGCTTCAGGAAGGCTCTGCGCCAGCGACGGGTCGGCCAGCACAGCTTGGGCCACGGCCGATTCATCGTCGTTTCGAAGGGCGCCGCGCTTCAGCATCGCGGTGTACCGACCCCAGACCCTCGATCGCACCGACGACAGGCTGATGATTCCTGTGGCCTGCATCTCGGTGTCGAGCGCGACGACCTGGGACAAGGGCCAGGGAGACGAGATCTCCAGGCAGTTGTTGACGGCCATGCGCAGCGCCGATTCGGCCTGACCTGCCGACTCTCGCTCGTGCCGTTCCAGCACGGTCATCGGTCGATCATTCGCGGATTGACACCGCTGATCCAGAAAGCGCGAAGAGAAGAAGCGCAAGAACGCCTTCATCTCGGTGTACCCAGGTTGGGGATTCATGCCGCGGATGTTACGGGAGTGGCGGCTATCCGTCGGCACCACCGCGGCGCACCTGTAGGAGCTGTCCTCTTTTGCCGCGAGGCCTCCTGTCGTGCAGGCTTGAGAACCACGCTCGGGACACCCAGGCAGTGCGGCCATCAGCGACGCCGACAAGCAGGCCATCGCGCAACAGATCTGCACCATGCTGACGGCGCACGCCACCGTCGAAGAGGAACTGTTCTATCCGGCCGCGCGTGATGCGCTGAAGGAAGACGAGATGTTCCCGAAGGTGCGTGATTCGGGCCTGGACCTCCAGATGCTCGGCATTGCGATGGCCAGCCGGAAGGACGAACTGCTGGCAGAGGCCGCTGCGAGCTCCTCGGTGTGATGCACATGAATGCCTCCGTCCCGGCAGCTGCCGCTGCCCGGGTCGGAAGCCTTGTCATCAGCGCGCACCTGGAACTTCAGGCAACAGCCCCCGCCGTCAATCCTTCGCGGCCGTAGCCCACCGTGGCTGCCGGCGTACCGCCGGGCGTGATGGCGACCGCGCAGTACTTGAACTCCGGGATCTTGCCGAACGGGTCCAGTGCCGCGTTGGTCAGCAGGTTCGCCGCCGCCTCGTAGTACGCGAACGGAATGAAGATGGCGCCGCTCGGCGTGCCGTCGTCGCGCCGCACGCTCAGCGCGACCTCGCCCCGACGCGACTTCACGGTGATGACGTCGCCCGCGTTGACCTTCAGCTTGCGCAGGTCGCCGCCATTCATCGACGCAGTGGCCACCGGCTCGATCGCGTCGAGCACGCTCGCGCGCCGCGTCATGCTGCCGGTGTGCCAGTGCTCCAGCTGCCGGCCGGTGATCAGCACGAACGGGTAATCGCCGTCCGGGCGTTCGTCGGCCGGAATGATGTCCGCCGGCACCAGCTTGACCCGGCCGTCGCGGGTCGCGAACGTGTCCACGAAGACGGTCGGCTGGCCCGGATCGTCTTCGGTCAGGCACGGGTAGGTCACGCTCTGCTCGCGCTCGATGCGATCCCAGCTGATGCCGCTGATCGCGGTGTGCATGGCCTGGCGCATCTCCTCGTAGACCTCGGCGACACCGCACTCCGGCCCCTGGTAGTTCCACGGCAGGCCCATGCGCTTCGCGATCTGCTGGATGATCCAGAGATCGGGCTTCGCATCGCCCGGCGGCGTCAGCGCGCGGCGCCCCATCTGCACCATGCGATCGGTGTTGGTGACGGTGCCGGTCTTCTCCGGCCAGGCGCTGGCCGGCAGCACGATGTCGGCGTACCACGCCGTCTCCGTCATGAAGATGTCCTGCACCACCAGGTGCTCCAGCGAGGTCAGCGCGTGGCGGGCATGGTTCAGGTCGGGGTCGCTCATGGCCGGGTTCTCGCCCATGATGTACATGCCACGGATCTTGTGCGGATCCGTCTCGGGCGCGAGCGCCTTGTGCATGATCTCGACCACCGTGTAGCCGGGCTTGTCGTCGAGCGGCGTGTTCCAGAACTTCTCGAACCAGGCGTGCGCGCCCGGGTTGTCGACGCGCTGGTAGTTCGGCAGCATCATCGGGATCAGGCCCGCGTCGCTCGCGCCCTGGACGTTGTTCTGGCCGCGCAGCGGGTGCAGGCCGCTGCCCGGCTTGCCGATCTGGCCGGTGACGGTCGCGAGTGCGATCAGGCAACGCGCGTTGTCGGTGCCGTGCACGTGCTGGCTGATGCCCATGCCCCACAGGATCATCGACGCCTTGCTGGTCGCGAATTCGCGCGCGACCTCGCGGATCGTCTCTGCTGGAATACCGCAGATCGGCGCCATCGCTTCGGCGCTGTAGCCCTTCACGTTTTCCTTCAGCGCCTCGAAGTTGTTGGCGCGCCGCGCGATGAAGTCGGCATCGACGAGGCCCTCGTCGATGACCGTGTGGATCAGCGCGTTGAGCAGCGCCACGTCGGTGTCGGCGCGGAACTGCAGCGTGCGCCAGGCGTGGCGGCCGATGTCGGTGATGCGGGGATCGGCGAGGACGATCTTGGTGCCGCGCTGGGCGGCGTTCTTCATCCAGGTGGCGGCCACCGGATGGTTGGCGGTCGGGTTGGAGCCGATGACGAGGATCAGGCCCGCGTGCTCGACATCGTTCACCTGGTTGCTCACGGCCGCCGAGCCGACCCCCTCGAGCAGCGCCGCGACGCTGGACGCGTGGCACAAGCGCGTGCAGTGGTCGACGTTGTTGCTGCCGAAGCCGGTGCGCACCAGCTTCTGGAACAGGTAGGCCTCCTCGTTGCTGCCCTTGGCCGATCCGAAGCCGGCCAGCGCCTTCAGGCCGTGCGTGTCGCGCAGCGCGGTGAGCTTGCTGGCGGCCAGGTCGAGCGCCTCGTCCCAGGTCGCTTCGCGGAACACCTCGCTCCAGTCCGCCGGGTCGCCGATGGCATCGGGATGCTTCGCGACGCCCGGCTTGCGGATCAGCGGCTTGGTCAGGCGCTGCGGATGGTGGGCGTAGTCGAAGCCGAAGCGGCCCTTCACGCACAGGCGGCTGTGATTGGCCGGGCCGTCGCGCCCGTCGACGCTGACGATCTGCTCGTCCTTCACGTTGTAGGTGAGCAGGCAACCGACGCCGCAGAACGGGCAGACCGAATCGACCTTGCGATCCACTTCCTGCGCGCCGATGTGGCTCTTGGGCATCAGCGCGCCGGTCGGGCAGGCCTGCACGCACTCGCCGCAGGCCACGCAGGTGCTGTCGCCCATGTGATCCTGCAGGTCGAAGACGATGGCGCTGTCGTCGCCGCGGAACGCGAACCCGATCACGTCGTTGACCTGTTCCTCGCGGCATGCGCGCACGCATCGGTTGCACTGGATGCACGCATCGAGGTTCACCGCCATCGCCGGATGAGACAAGTCAGGCGCCGGCTGCTGACGGGCGATCGCCGCCAGCGCCGGGCGCACGCTCACCTGCATGCGCGAGGCCCAGTCGCTGAGTTCGCCGTGCTGGCGCGTCTCGTCGTCGCCGATCCACTTGTGGCCCTTCGCCGGCATGTCCGAGAGCAGCATCTCGAGCACCATCTTCTGACTCTTGACGGCGCGCTCGCTGGTGGCGCGCACCTTCATGCCGGCGGTCGGCGCGCGGCAGCAACTCGGCGCGAGCGTCCGCTCGCCGTCGATCTCGACCACGCACGAGCGGCAATTGCCGTCGGCCCGGTAGCCCGGCGTGTAGCACAGGCGCGGGATGTCCACGCCCAGGCGGTCGGCCACCTGCAGGATGGTCTCGCCGTCGAAGGCCTGCACGCTCTGCCCATCGAGCGTGAACTCGACGCTGGCGGGGATCAAACGATTTCGTTCCGGCGCATTCATCACGACACCTCGTGGGGAAAGTATTTCTGGATGCAGCGCACCGGGTTCGGGGCCGCCTGGCCCAGGCCGCAGATCGACGCGTCGATCATCACCTGGCTCAGGTCTTCCAGCGTGGCGTGGTCCCAGAGCGGCTCCGCCATCAACGCGGCTGCCTTGCCGGTGCCGACGCGGCACGGCGTGCACTGGCCGCAGCTCTCGTGCTCGAAGAACTTCATCATGTTCATCGCAGCGTCGCGCGCCTTGTCCTGCTGGCTGAGGACGATGACGGCGGCGGAGCCGATGAAGCAGCCGTGCGGCTGCAGCGTGTCGAAATCGAGCGGCAGGTCGGCGAGGCTGGCCGGCAGGATCCCGCCGGACGCACCACCGGGCAGGTACGCGTAGAGCTCATGGCCCGCCAGCATGCCGCCACAGAACTCGTCGACCAGCTCGCGCACGCTGATGCCTGCCGGTGCCAGCTTGACGCCCGGCTCGCGCACGCGGCCGCTGACGCTGAACGAGCGCAGCCCGTGGCGCCCGTTGCGGCCATGACCGCTGAACCAGGCCGGGCCGCGCTGGACGATGTCTCGCACCCAGTACAGCGTCTCGAAGTTGTGCTCCAGCGTCGGACGGCCGAACAGCCCGATCTGCGCGATGTAGGGCGGTCGCATCCGCGGTTCGCCGCGCTTGCCTTCGATGCTCTCGATCATCGCGGACTCTTCGCCGCAGATGTAGGCGCCGGCACCGCGTCGCAACTCGATGTGCGGCAGCGGGCACGGCGGGTCGGCCTTCAAGCGTTGCAGCTCGCGCTCCAGGATCGCGCGACAGCCGTGGTATTCGTCGCGCAGGTAGAGGTAGCAGGCCTCGGTGCCGACCACCGCCGCGGCGATGAGCAGGCCCTCGAGGAAGCGGTGCGGATCGCGTTCCAGGTAGGTGCGGTCCTTGAAGGTGCCGGGCTCGCCTTCGTCGATGTTGACGGCCATCACGCGCGGGGCCGGCTGCTGCATCACGATGCCCCACTTGCGCCCGGCCGGGAATCCTGCGCCGCCCAGCCCGCGCAGGCCGGAATCGGTCATCGCCTTCAGCACGTCGGCCGCCGGGGTCTGGCCGGCTGCAACGGCCGCCGCGAGCTGGTAGCCGCCGCCCTGTCGGTAAGCGTCGTAGCCGACGTAGACGGGAGCCACCTCGTGCGGTGCGTTGGTGATCGGTGCGGGGCCGGTGGCGCCCGCGTCGAAGCTGCCATCGTCGCGCGGCAGGGTGTGCCGGGCGGCACCCGCAGCGACAGCGGCCTCGACGTCGGCCGCCTTGGCGTGCACCACCGGCGCTTGCCCGACGATCGCGACCGGCGCCTGTTCGCAGCGGCCGACGCACGGCGCCGCGATGACCCGGACCTCGGTGCCCAGCAGCGCCGGCAGGCGTGCCAGCAGGTCTTGTGCGCCGGCCATCTCGCAAGACAGGCCGTCGCACACGCGCACCGTCAGCGAGGCCGGTTGCTCGTCACCGCGCAGCACGTCGAAGTGGTGATAGAAGGTCGCGACCTCGAAGACTTCGGCCATCGACAGTTTCAGCTCGCGGGCCAGCGCCACCAGGTGCCGGTCGTGCAGGCCGTTCCACGCGTCGTTGAGCAGGTGCAGGTATTCGATCAGCAGGTCGCGCCGGTGCGGGCCCGGGCCGACCAGCGCCTGCACCTCTTCGAGCGACACGTGATCAGGCTGGCGCCCCTTCAGCTTGCCTTTGCGGCGAAGCTTGCCGCGCATCTCGTCCACGGAGGCGAGTGGCACGGTGCCGGGTTCGTTGGAACGCGTGGCAGTTGTCGTCATGCGGGTCGTCGAAGCGGGGTGCGCTCCGGCCAGTGGGTCAATCCATTGGCACTTCCTGGCGACATCGATGCCGCCCGCGACGTGCCCCGTGGGCTCATCTTCGGCTTGCGGGATCCTAGTCGATATCGTTGACCGAGGATATCGGTCGGCCAACGGCGGCAGAATGCCTGCCGGTTCCGCATCCGCCGCAAGGCGCAGCCAACGAGGGCGACATGATCCAACGTGAGCAGATCACCGGGCTGGTCCTGGCAGGCGGCCGGGGAAGCCGCATGGGCGGTGTCGACAAGGGCCTGCAGACGCTCGATGGCGAACCGCTGGTGCAGCATGCCTTGCGGCGCATGGCGCCCCAGGTCGGCTCGCTGATGATCAGCGCCAACCGGCATCCGGAGGTCTATCGCGGCTATGGTTTTCCCGTGCTGCCGGATGCCGACACGGCATATCCCGGCCCGCTGGCAGGCTTCCTCGCCGGCTTGCTGCACTGCCGCACCGAATGGATGGCGACGGTGCCTTGCGACACGCCGCGGTTTCCCGAGGATCTCGTGGCGACCCTGGCCGCAGCGGCCGGCGATGCGCGGGCGGTGGTGGCCGTCACCGAGGAGGCCGGCGAGCGACAGCGGCAATCGGTGTTCTGCCTGCTCAGGGCGGATCTGCACGTCGACCTGGCCGCCTACCTTGGCGAAGGTGGCCGCAAGATCGAGTGGTGGCTGGAGCGCCAGGGCTGCGTCGATGTGGTGTTCGACGACGTCGGTGCGTTCTTCAATGCCAACACGCTCGACGAACTGCGCAGGCTCGGCGCCGCCTGACCACAGGGCATGCAGATGCGTGCCGCGCGTGCCTCATCCACCTTGGGGATGAGCCAGGCATCCCCCTTGTGGTGTCATTCGCCTTCCGCGGCGCATGGGGGACACGATGGCCGAGACGAACCCTGTCGGAGAAAAACCATCCCCACCCGCGGACTGGCTGGAGCAGGCCTGCAATGCGCGGCGTGTCGATGACTTCACGATCCATTGCGCGCGCCCTGAATCGGCCAACGACGGTGACGCCGCGGAGGGCGATTCGTTCACACGCTATTTCAAGCAGCGCGAAGGCCCGGCGGCGTTGGACGCGCAGGGCAAGCCGCAACGCAAGACCTCCTATGACTTCTCGATCGACGTCGGAACCACCCCGGCGCGCGTGCACGTCTGCAGTTGCAGCGAGGGGCAGGAATGGAGTGCGACCGTGCGCTGGGATACGCCCAAGGCACTGAAACGCGAGGAGCATGCGGGCCAGCTCGAGTTGGAGACGAACTGGAGGGCGCGCGCCAGCTACTCGGGAGAGAAGGTCAATGAGGAATGGGTGAAGAACGCGAATCTCTTCTCCTTCTCCGAGACGGTCGATGTCCTGACCAGGGCGTTCGGCAAGTCGCTGAGCGGACATGCGCGAGGCTTCCTGCTCGTCACCGGGGGCACCGGCAGCGGCAAGTCGCAGATATCGCGCGGCCTCGTGCACGAGTACCTGTCGCACCTTTCGCGCAAGGGGCGGCATCCGCATGTGCTGACGCACGAGGACCCGATCGAGAAGAGGCTGTTCGAACCGCTCGCATCGCAGGCGCAGACGCCGGATGAGCGCGACATGGCCAGCAGCCGCGCGTGGATCGACTACACACCACGCCAGCTCCGCAAGGACACAGGCTCGCTCGAAGAGACCCTGCAGTCCGCGCTGCGCCAGAAGCCCGCCGTGGTCTATGTCGGCGAGGTGCGCAAACCGGATGAATTGAGGCAATGCATCGAGTTCGGCGGTACCGGACACTTCATCATCGCGACGGCCCATGCCGGCAGCCTCGTCGAGTCCGTCGAGAAGGTGCTGAGTGCGTGCGAAGCGCGCGAACCGGGCACGCGCGCGCTGTGGGTGCCCAAGCTGCTCGGCATCGTCCATCTGCAAAGCGTGTCGGTGCGATTGCCGGATGACAAGCGCTACGGCAGCGCAGCCGGCCACGAGCTGTCGGGCATCCTGCCGGCGCTGTACCGCAACAACTCCCAGGGACGGCAGATGCTGATCGCCGACGGCCTGGCATCGCTGCTGCCGCACGCGCCGAGGGACTGCGCAGCTGCGACGGGAACGCTGGGCCGCAAGTTCTTCGCGCGCGAGCTGTCCAACATCGCCGTGGCGAAGATCGACGGTGCGGACGATGTCCAGGCGGCATGGCAAGCGATCCGCGACTACAACAAATCGCAGGGCCTGCTCCTGGCGGCGCAGAAGAGAGATCTTTATGGCGAATGATGCTGCCACCGACGCCGAGGGGATCGCGCCGCTGCCGTTCGGCATTCCCATGCTCGACGAGTTGTTCGGACTGAACGATGAACACGACCTGCTGTTCCCGAAGGACAGCAATGCGCAGGTCGCCAAGCCGGCCTACCTCGCGAAGCCGACATCGCTCGCGATCGTCGGCCAGGACGGGACAGGGAAATCGATCTTCGCGCTGCACCTTGCATCAACCTACATGGCGATGCATGGACGCTGGCTTGCCGTCACGAACAAGAGGGGCGCCGTGGCACCGCCGCGCGTGTTCTACCTGTCCAGCGATCTCGGGTTCCGCGTGGCTGAACGGGCGTGGAGCGAGTTCGGGCTGGACAACCCGTGGCGCCACCATCGTCCTTTCATCCGGCACGCGGAGCGCCAGTTTCGCCGCAAGCTGACGCAGCCGGGTCGTGAGAGCGATGCCGTCAGGATCGACCTCGTCCAGACCGTCGCGACGATGGACGACCTGGAGGGCAAGGACGGACAGGTCTCGGTGACCGGCTTCATCGAGGGCGAGCCCGGCAAGCCGGCGCGGCAGGCCGTCGCCTTCCTCGATCTCTGCGAATTCACCACCGGCGACGACTGGCTGTTCGCCACCCGCCTGGTGTCTAGCATCGAGCGGCAGCCGCAGGCCGCACCGAACCTGCTGATCATCGACTCGGTGGAGGGATTCGAGACGCTGGTCGGAGAGCAGAATGCCTTCGGCGAGCGCATGTCGCGACGGGCACGGATTGCGCAGCTGGTGCGCGCGTCGGCGGGCGGCTGGCACGTCGTCATGCTCGTCGAGGAACCCGAGAACGGCAAACGCCATCCCGAGGAGTACATCGCGGATTCGGTGCTGCACCTGCGCCGGCACAGTCGTGGCGAGATGGTGCGCCGGCTGCTCGAAATCGAGAAATGCCGCGGCCGCAGTTTCGCCAGCGGCGAGCATCCTTACGAGATCCGGTCGGGCCGAGGCACGTCGACAGGCCAATGGGAAAATCCGGACGACCCGCGCGCCAAGACGCACAGCGCGTTCGGGCTGAAGCGAGAAGCGACGCCGTATGTGCAGATCTTCGCGTCATTGAACTACCTGAGCCGCAAGTTCTCGGCCAACGTGCCGCGCCCCGAGGACGAGAACCGTCGCCAGGCGGACAAGCGCATCGAGTTCGGGATCCGCTTCCTCGATGACCTGCTCGCACCGTCGCTGCCGTCTCCCGGCGCGAAGCGCAGTGGAGGAGGTGGCATCGCGGCCGGCTCGATCGCCTCCTTGATCGGCGACGGCGGAACGCACAAGGAGGAGCTCGCTGCCTGCTACCTGCTCCATCAGTTCGCGCAGTTTTCGGGCGCGGTCGCGCAGGCGGTGCAGATCGCGACGTCCTGGACGGCGAAGCGCCGGTCGCACGCTGCCGACGCCGCAGGCTTGCGGGACCTGTCGTTCGTCCATCACGTGCGAATGCAGGGGCATCCCCGGCTCGGCGACCGATGGCTGGAGACACTGCCGCACCTGGAAGGGCTCATCGAGAACGTGACCAAGGGCGGCTACAGGCTGAAGCGGGAAATGGGCGAAGACGTGCGTGCCGACCGCCCGACGGCGGTGTGCGAGGGCGACCTGTTGCCGTACAAGACGCGCTGGGACGAGTTCGCGTTCTACGACGAGGACGACCACGCGACGGGAATCGACGACCAGCTGGTCGCGGCCATGTCGCTGCTGCGACTGTCCGGCGCACTGCTGACGCCTGTCGTGTACGTCACCACGCGCGACGTGGACAGCAGCCAGTTCTCCTGGAGCATCGTCAAGGCCCAGGAGAAAGATCTGCGCAAGGCCCTGATGGGCTTCGAGTCGATCCCCTTCGAGGTCCTGATCTGGCAGCTGAGGCGGATCATCGAACGATTCGTGATCGTGCGCCGCATCGACAGTGTCGACCTCACGGCGCCGCAGCTGTGGCAGATCGTCGACAGCTGCGTCCAGCAGGGGCTCGATCTCGTCGGTCGCGAGGAGCCGCGGCGCGCCGAGGTCATCGGCTTCAAGGGCGCGGGAGAGGTGCGAGTGGTGATCAGCGACCTGCGCCACATCCGGGACATCCTCCCCGATGTCGCGGCGGACCCGCTGTTCCTGTCGGTGCTCGTCTTTCGGCTGCGCCGGCTCGGCGTCACGGCGCTGCTCGTCGACACGGACCACGGCCGGCCGGACATGCTCCTGCAGCCAGGCAGCCTCGCATTGCGCGCGATGGTCGACCTGCAGATCCTCACCTGGCGCGTGCCCTTCTTCGGCGAGGAACGCGTCGCGATCGCGGTGAGCCCGCGCCAGGGCGACCGCGACCACGGCGTCATCCGCGAACTGGTCTCCCGGCGGCCCGATCCTGCGCCGCCCGAGGCGACGACGATCGCCAGGGTACCGGCGCGCGGCATGCTGCCGGCCGACGTCCACGTCGACCCGCACTTCGAGCTCTACGCGGATGTCGAGCGCGGCAATCCACAGCCCGTACCGCTGCTCATCTCGCTGTGGGGCGAGACGGAGGCGTTCCGGCGCTATGCCATCCAGGAGAACGAACTGTTCCGGCGGCTGTTCACCGGCGTCGACGACCCCGCCTGCGTCGTCAAGGCCCATGACACCGCGAGCTATTCCGCCCTGCGCGATTTCGCCCACCTGATGGTGGACACCCGATTGCCGTACACCCATGTCTTCGTGGTGGACGGCTTCTGGGCGCTGAAGAAGCGGGCCTCCTTGCGCCCCCAGGCAGACTATTTGTTTGAATCGCTGGAGTCTGACGCGACCGGCGAGGCTGCCCGCGCCGCGCGCGCGAATGGCGCGGGCCACGAGCCCGATGCCGACCCGCACGCACATCGATATTCCGCCGGGTCCGACGTCTATGGCCTGTTCGCGCGCGTTCCGAAGCCGGATGGCAGCAAGAAGTCGCTGCGATCCCGAGCCGAGTCGTTCCAGCAACTCGATGGCACAGGCCAGCCGCTCTACCGCAGCCGCATTCCGTTGATCGAGGGTGCCGACCGCGTGCCCTTCACCTGGGATTTCGCGTTCCTCATTTGCGACGAGGACAAGTGGAATCGCCGAAGCGCACTGAAGCTGGACGCGGGCCTCCTGTGCGAGTGGGGCCGCGAACGACCCCTCTCCCACGTCGGCGATGTCTGGAAGGGCCTGCACAGGCTCAAGAGCGACGACACCTCGACCCAGGCGATCCAGCGCTCGCCGTGGCCGAATGACGCGTCCGCGCCCGTGGTGCCGTGGCGAGCCTTCATCGGTGCGTGCCGCGTCGTCGCCGATGCCGAACGCAACGGCCGTGATCGCGCGCCGGTGGCGCTGGACATCGCCGGTGCGTCGCTGGCCTCGACGGTGAGCCTGTTGTTCGAGATCTGGATTTCGGAGATCGTCCGGGACGCGAACCGGATACTGGCACTGGCCGAACGCGCCACGTGCACGGCGGCGTCGCTCGACAAGCTGAACCAGGCCAGGCAGTGGGCCGAAGAGGCGCTGTCGAACGTCAAGTGCCTGTCGATGGAGTTCTTCTCCGGGCTGAAGGCGGAAGATCGCGATCCCGACAGCCAGGGTCCGTTCAATCGCCTGCTGCAGTTCATCCAGGGCAGCGAGACACGCCGTTCGATGGAGAACCGCTTCCATGTCGACGGGGAGCGCCAACCGCTGGAGGTGGCGTGTCCGGCGTGCCCTCCCCTGCCTCCGCCGCGCGGTGAGGGCGAACCGGAGGCCGGGATACTCCACTGGGAATCCAGCTGGGAGGAGGCATGGCGCGCGATGCTGCTGCAGCTAGAATTCGGCGATGGCTATGCGCTCCAGCTCTACAAGGCCTGGCTGCTGCTGTCCGACGCGCTCGACATGCCCCGCATGCGCGATCACTGCGAGGTCGACCACATGCCGGCGCAGCCACGCGAGGAGCCGGATGCGGTGGCGACCCGCCACTACTACACGACCGCCTGCGACGAGACGAGGCGCATCGCCGAAGCCAATCGCGAGAGCGTGAATCCGCGTCGCCTGATGCCGGTGCGGATGCCAGGGCACTTCACGATGCGTGGCGACTGGTTCCTCGCCGTGGCGCGCGGCAGCCGCTCGAATCGGCTGGCCGACATGGCCCTGGACCTGCTCACCAGCCGCCGCGCCAACCGCACGCGGTTGGAGATGGGCCTGGGGCTGCCGACACGCGACCTGTTGCACGGCGAGGCCCTCGGCCACATCCGCACCGGTCTCACCGTGTCGCCGAACGGCGACCACATGCATGTCTCCTACGGCAAGCTGCTGTGGCTCGGAGGCGAGTACGCGCTGCCGGCGCCTGTGGCGGGCCCTGACAACGGCAAGCCCTGGTACGAACTGGCCAGCGCGGCCGGGACGGCAGGTCACACCGAGCCGGCAAGCACGCTCGACCCGTTCGGCACCGAGTCGTTCTTCTGGTTGTTCCGATCGGGCTTCGACCACTACTACAGGTACGACCCGCTGATGCGCAACTGGGTGGCCCGGCTCGTCGCATGGACGGCCGGATTCGACGAGCACGAGCTCCAGAGTCCCGGCACGCTGCGCGGCTGCAGCGCCTACGACAAGCTGTCGCGCGGCAGCTTCCCCCACGATGCAGCGATCTCGCCGAAGCGCTTCGCTCCTCGGCTCGAAGGGCTTCGCCTGGAGCTCGGAGGCCTGACGGCGGATCCGGTCGCGGGATCGCCGGTCGTGGCGGCGGAAGACCGCTGATCGGACGCGATCCGCTTTGCGGCAGGCTCACAACGAGGGTCCGAAAGTCGGCAGGCCGGACGGGCTCAGGCTTTCTCTTGGCGAATAGAGGTCAGCCCATGAAAGCTGCTCATCGACAAATTCATCCAGTTCCGACTCGTCGAGGAACGAGATCAACGCTCCCAGCTTCACCTGTCCCCGGCAAAGCGCCAATGCAGCCAGGATCACTCGCACGGTCAGAGGGTCGTCTTGTAGAGGCAAATCATTCAACGCGAGGCGCTGCATCCCGCGAATTGCCATGAAGTAGTCGTCGGCCACCCAGCCCGGCAGAGGCGGGTTCGATGTCCTATGCCGCTCGATTTCGATCGTGGAAACCAGCGCATAGAAATTCCAGGATCGCTGGCCCGACTTGGCAGCGATCTCGACAAGGTGCGGTACGRCCGCATACGAAGCCTCTCCCACATCACCCTGATGATGAAGTTCACTCCAGAGTTCGTCCCAAGTGTCGTGACCCTGCCCAAGCTTTGAAAGAGCAGCCGATGGATCGTATGGCACTCGATAGCCACCGCGCAGCGCGGCCCACTTCGTGTCGAACAGAGGCAGCATTCAGTGCGTCCTTGGTCAAAGGCGGTCACTCTAACTTGACG
>NZ_JBFULV010000048.1:0-51576 GCF_054049715.1 Rhizobacter sp. P5_C2
GGCACCGACCTACCGCGTCGCCGCGCCGGCCCCCGCACCGGTGCGCAGCGACCGCCTCGGCCAGGTCAGCAGCATCGAGCCGATCACCGAGACCCCGAAGGCGACCGGTGTCGGCGCGGTCGCCGGCGGCGTGCTCGGCGGCGTGCTGGGCCACCAGATCGGCAACGGCACCGGGCGCGACGTCGCCACGGTGGCCGGTGCCGTCGGCGGCGCGGTGGTCGGCAACAAGATCGAGAAGAACCGCTCCGAGAAGGTGGTCGGCTACCGCGTGCATGTGACGCTCGACAACGGCGAGCAACGCACGTTCGAGCAGACCGGCAGCACCGGCCTGCAGGTCGGCGACCGCGTGCGTGTCGACGGCAACCAGGTCCGCCGCAGCTAACCTGCTTACACTGCGCCATGGCCGCCGCGGCGCGGCCTTCAGGAGTCCGCCGTGGCCATCAGCTGGATCAGCGCGCTCAAGGTCATTCCGTGGGGCGATGTGATCGAGGCGGCGCCCGGTCTCGTCAAGGGTGCACGCAAGGTGTTCACGCGCACGCAGCCGGAGCCGGTGGTCGCGCAGGACCCGACGGCGTCGCCGCATCAACGCATCGAGCAGCTCGAAGCCGCGGTCGCACGACTAGCTGAGCAGCAACAGGCTGCTGCGGCGCTGATCGAATCGCTCGCCGAGCACAACGCGAAGGTCGTCGATGCGGTCGATCGTCTGCGGTTGCGCAGCCGGGTGCTGATGGCGGTGTGTGCTGCACTGCTCGTGGCGGTCGGCGCGCTGGCCCTGCAGGCCCTGCGTTGACGGCCTGCTGAGCGGCAACTATATGGGCAGTTCCGAACTCGGTACCGTGGCCGCCACGGCCGACGATGCCTCCGCGTCGCAGCCGGTGCGCCACCTGCGCCAGATCCTGCTGTGGCCGCTGCGGCTGGTCCCGCCCGAAGGCTCCGCGGCGCGCCATGCCAAGCCGTGGGAACTGTTGCGCGACCTGCCCGATTCGCCGTGGCGTGAAGAGGTCGACGAGTACACCGGCGACGCGACCCGCTTCCACGAGCGCCACTACAACGAGTTCGTCAGCTTCCTGCCCTATGTGCAGCGCTTCCTGTACGGGGAGGGCCGCGCGCGGCGCGATGGAACGAAGAGCGACGGCGCCTCGCCGATGCGCGTGTTCCGACGCCACGACGTCAAGGGGGTGCGCGTGGTGTCGCGCCCCGGCGATGCGCCGCTGACGCTCGAGGTCGTGCACGCCGACCTGTACTTCTTCTACGACCTCGACATCGTGATGCTGAACCTCGAGGTCGGCATCAGCGACCTGAGCCTCGCGCAGGCGCAGGACCTGCTGTACCGCTTCGGCCGCGGCTACCCGGCCGGCTGGGATGCCGAGGGCTCGCCGCTGCACGGCATGCACGGCGTCGAATGGCTGGGCGCGGACGGCCAGGTGCTCGCGCGCTCCGACTCCGGCGAGCGCGGGGCCTTCCTCGCGCACGTGGCCGAGCACCGCGCGCCGCGCATTGCATCGCACTGGGCCTTCATGCTGCAGCCGCTGGTCAGCGACCACTCGGGCGAGCCCGGCCTGCTGCGCTACCGCCAGATCGAATACCACCGCATGCCGGTGATGGGCTTCATCGCGGTCGACGAGCCGGCGCGGCTGACGCGCGGGGATTTCATCCGGCTCGGCCTGGTGATCGGTGGCAACGAGGCCGAGACCGCGTTGCCCTACCTCGAATCGACGCTGCAGGGCCGCGCCGCCGATTTCGAACAGCGCTTCTGCTACGACCGCTTCTGGATCGACGCCGGCATGGCGCCGCGCACCCGCTACCTGTGCAGCGGGCATGCGCTGATCGTCGTCGGCGATGCGCGCTCCACGTTCTACAACTGCCGCGACCGCGGCGTGCTGGCGCAGTTCCGCCACCAGCATTTCCTGCTGTTCCTGATCGCGCACTTCCAGAAGGCGGCGCTGCTGATGTTCTCCGACACGCTGGTCGAGGCGCTGAAGCAGCTCGACATCGGCCAGCCCGCCAGCGTGCGGCGCTTCAAGCGGGCGATCCGCGCGAGCTTCGAATCCTTCCTGCGCTTCACGCACCGCTACTGGTTCCATTCGGTGTCCGACCAGGCGCAGGTGCGCGCGCTGTTCCAGATGTGCTCGACGCACCTGGACCTCGACGCGCTCTATGCCGAGGTCAAGGAGCGCATCGCCGACATGAACGGCTACCTCGATGCCGACAGCCTGCGCCGCCAGGCCAACACCGTGGTGCGGCTGACGGTGGTCACCATCCTCGGGCTGGTCGGTACCGTGACGACCGGCTTCCTCGGCATGAACCTGCTGTCCGAGGCCGATGCGCCGGCCTCGCGCAAGCTGTGGCTGTTCGGCATCGTGTTCGTCGCGACCACGGTGCTGACGTTCTACACGATGGCCAAGTCGAAGGGCCTGTCGGATTTCCTCGACGCGCTGTCCGACGAGCGGCTGTCGACCTGGACCAAGTTCAAGGCGCTGCTCGCGGTGTGGCGGCGCCCGGTCGACTGATCAGCCGGCCAGCGCGCGGGCGTTCGACGCCGGGATGTTGTCGCGCGCGATGGCCCGGCCGGCCTGCACCGCCCCGATCCAGTCGCCGGTGCCGGTCACCGCGGCGAAGCGGCTGTGGAACACGACGCTGAACACCCGGTGGATCTCCTCGGCACTGGCCCGGCCGGCCGCGTTCGCATACGGCAGCGCGCCGCTCGCGTCCGACAGCAATTCCACCGCGAAGCCGCGGTGCGTGGCCTCGAACACCGTCGACGCGTTGCAGTTGTGCGTCATGTAGCCGGCGATGCTCAGCGTGTCGATGCCGCGCTGCGCAAGCCACTGCGCGAAGCCGGTGTCGGTGAAGACGCTCGGCCAGTGCTTCTCGATCAGGTGGTCGCGCGGCCGGCTCGCGACCACCTCGTGCAGCGCCCAGCTGTCGGAGCCGGTCGCGAACAGCAGCGCCTCCGCGGCCTCGCTGTGCTGCACGACGATCACCGGGATGCCGGCCGCGCGCGCCGCGTCCATCGCGCGGCCGATCTGCACGAGGCTTTGCGACACCGGCGGGTGCTCGATGCGCAGCTTGCCGCTGACGTATTCGTTCTGGACGTCGATCACGACGAGGGCGCGGCGGGGCGGGTGGGGGGTGGTCATGGAAGCTCCTGCGGGCGACGGCACCGTGCCGTCGATGGCATGCATTCTTCCGCGCCGACGCGCGAAGCGACAGTGGCCCGAAACACCACTTTCGATAGGATCGGGCCATGCCGACGAAAACCGCCTCCGAGCCGATCCACCGCGTTGCCGTCGTCGCGTTCGACGGCATCAGCCCCTTCCACCTGTCGGTGCCCTGCATGGTGTTCGGGCCCGACATGGCCGGCCCCGGCGTGCCGCCGTTCCGGCTGCAGGTCTGCGCGAGCGAGCCCGGCCCGCTGCGCACCACCGCCGGCTTCACGATCGGCGCGACGCACCGGCTGGCTGCGCTCGCGCAGGCGCACACGGTGATCGTTCCATCGTGGCGCGACACCGCCGAGCCGGTGCCGCCGGCGCTGCTGCAGGCGCTGCGCCGTGCCCATGCCCGCGGCGCGCGCATCGTCGGCCTGTGCGTCGGCGCCTTCGTGCTGGCCGAGGCCGGCCTGCTCGACGGCCGGCCCGCGACCACCCATTGGCACCTGGCGGGCGAGTTCGCGCGCCGCTTCCCGCAGGTCGACCTGAAGGCCGACGTGCTCTATGTCGACGATGGCGATGTGCTGACCTCGGCCGGCACCGCGGCCGGCATCGACTGCTGCCTGCACGTGCTGCGCGGCCTTGCCGGCGCCGAGGTCGCTGCGCACGTCGCGCGGCGCATGGTGGTCGCGCCGCACCGGCAGGGCGGGCAGGCGCAGTACGTCGAGCAGCCGATGCCGCGCAGCGGTGCCGACGAGCGGCTGGCCGCCGTGATGGGCTGGGCGCTCGCGCGGCTCGACGAGACCCACAGCCTCGATGCGCTGGCCGCGCGTGCCGCGATGAGCCGGCGCAGCTTCACGCGGCACTTCCGCCAGGCCACCGGCACGACGGTGCTGCAGTGGCTGCAGAACCAGCGGCTCGCGCGCGCGCAGCGGCTGCTGGAGACCAGCACGAAGCCGATCGAGGCGGTGGCGGCGGAATCGGGCTTCGGTTCGGCGTTGTCGCTGCGCCAGCTGTTCGCGGCCCGGCTCGCGATCTCGCCGTCGCAGTACCGCAAGGCGTTCCGCGCGGCTTGAAGGGTGTCGGGCAACGACCACACGCCTGCTGGTCGGTGGCCGACCTGCGGTTCTCCTCGCAGCCGATTCGCGATCCGGGAGGGCACGTGGACGATGGAGCGCAGTTCAACCACAGGAGCCGACCATGATCACTCGCCCTCGCTCCCTGCTCACCCTCGCACGGCGTGCAGCGCTGGCGCCGGCGCGCATTTGCGGCCATCATCGCGCTTCCGTTTTTTCGGGAGCACGGTGGTGGCCACAGAGAACAAGCTCATCCGCGTCGGCGTCGGCGGCTGGACCTTCGAACCCTGGCGCGACAACTTCTTCCCGGCCGGCTGGCCGCATGCGCGCGAGCTCGAGTACGCGAGCCGCAAGCTGACCGCGATCGAGGTCAACGGCACCTACTACAGCACGATGAAGCCGGCCACCTTCGCGAAGTGGCACGACGAGACGCCGGACGGCTTCATGTTCTCGCTGAAGGCCTCGCGCTTCTGCACCAACCGGCGCGTGCTGGCCGAAGCCGGCGACTCGATCCAGCGCTTCATCGGCAGCGGCCTGTCGGAACTGCGCTCGAAGCTCGGCCCGGTGGTCTGGCAGTTCGCGCCGACCAAGCGCTTCGATGCGGTGGACTTCGAGGCCTTCCTGAAGCTGCTGCCGGACAGTGTCGACGGCCGCCCGCTGCGCCACGTGATGGACGTGCGGCACGACAGCTTCCGCGCGCCCGAGTACCTCGCGCTGGCCCGCCGCCATCGGGTCGCGACGGTGTTCACGCATTCCGCCGACTACCCGTCCTTCGCCGATCTGACAGCTGATTTCCTGTACGCCCGGCTGATGTCGGCGCGCGCCGAGGTGCCGACCGGCTACGAGCCTGCGGCGCTCGACGCGATCGCCGGCTGCGCCCGCT
Organism: Rhizobacter sp. P5_C2; assembly: GCF_054049715.1. Lineage (NCBI taxonomy): Bacteria > Pseudomonadati > Pseudomonadota > Betaproteobacteria > Burkholderiales > Sphaerotilaceae > Rhizobacter > Rhizobacter sp. P5_C2. The sequence goes on from NZ_JBFULV010000048.1 coordinate 5,109, forward strand.
GCTGGGCCGCCGGTGACGAGCCGGCCGGCCTGCCGCGTGTCGAGGATCCGCCGCCCGCGAGCGGCAGCCCGCGCGACGTGTTCATCTTCTTCATCAACGGCGCCAAGGAACGCGCCCCGGCCGGTGCAATGTCACTGATCGAACGACTCGCCTGAGGCGCCGGCGCCGGAAATCCACAGTTTCTCGACGATCGCCCGCTACAACTCCCGACGGGGCTGGCGCGGATGGACGATCCCTCTCGCCGGTGTCCCGTGACATCCAGCGAGCAACGTTCCTTGAACACCCCGCAGTTCCGGTTCGGCGAGAACGAGGTCGATCCGGCGACCCGCCAGGTGACCCATGCCGGCCGCTGCCTGCGCACCGAGCCGAAGGTCTTCGACGTGCTGGTGCTGCTGCTGCGCCGGAAGAACGGGGATGTCGAGAAGCGCGAGCGGCTGTTCCTGATCACGCCCCGCATCATCCAGTCGGCGGCTGCGGGGTTGCCTGTCGCCGGCCCACCGGCCTCCAGTCTGCCGGCTGTTTCCCGCTGAGGTTCGCGCCATGGTCGCCATTCCCGTCTTCACTGCCGCCGGCGCCGTCACTGCACGCCGCGCGCCGCACAGCCACACGCCCTCGGCCTTCGACACGCTGATGGCGAGCGCCTGGGCCGAGATGATCGTCTCGTACTGGGATGACCAGCACCGCGCCGGCCGCATCGATGCGCGCGCGCCGCTGGACGTCGTCGACTGGATGCCCGGCGACGGCGGCTCGGCCCGGCAGATGATCCAGGCGCTGGTGGAGCGCGTGCGCTGGCGGCTGGGCTTCGAGCCGCGCCTGCGCTACCTCGCCTGCGTCGAGGATGCGGCGGTCGCCGGGGCCTGGCACGACGAGCCCGAGCTGTGCAGCCTGCTCGACCCCGGGCTGCTGGTGCCGATGCTGTGGCAGCCGGGGGGCGGCGACGCGCCGTGCCTGCTGCCGATCGGCGAGCCGCAGCGCTGGGCCAGCCCGAACCCGGTGGTGGTGCTGGCGCACGACCGCTTCCGGCACCTGCCGCAGCGGTTGCTCGCGACGCACTACGGGCGGCTGCTGGAGGCCTCGCCGCACGAACTGGTCGAGCTGCGCGACGAGCCCGAGGACAAGCGCTGGCGCCCGGTGGACGAGGCGACGCTGACGCCGGCCTTGCGCGCGCTGGTGCAGGCGCACGTCGCCGGCCTGAACAGCGCGCCGGTGTGCCTGCCGGTCGGCGCGATCGACGCGCTGGCGCAGGTGGCCGCGCTGTGCCCGGCCGGCTGGCTGGTGCTGTCGACCGCGCGCGGTTTTGCGAACGACCGCGGCGTGCGCCTGGGCGGCTTCGACAGCGTGCTGTCGGCCTTCCGGCGCGACCGGCGGCTACCGACCGATTTCGCGCTGCTGGCCGCGCACCTGGCCGGGCAGGACGCCCATGCATGGCACCGCGCCGTCGGCGATGCCGAGGTGGTGCAGGCGGTGGCCGGTGGCGCCGGCAGCTCGCGTGCGGCGCTGGAACGCTGGGTCGCGCCGCTGGCGCGCGGCGACTGCGGCGACGGTGYGGCGCTGGCCCGCGTGATGCGCTGCGCGCTGCGCGATTCGGGCGCGTCGGCCGGGCTGGTGGTGTTGCGCCGTGCCCAGCACGACCCGCAAGTGTTCGCGGCGGCCTGCCCCGATCTGCACCTGCGCTGGCTCGGCCGCGGCGGTGTCGACCGCGAGGCCTGGGGCGAGGCGCTGCGCTGCGTGTGGGGGCAGCACCTGCCGTCGCCGCAGGGCCAGCCGCTGTTCCGCGATGTTGCGCTGTCGGCGATGCGCATCGCCGAATGGGGCTTTGCGCGGCGCGTCTGGATGCGCGGCTTGGCGGTGCACGGGCGCACGGCGCCCGACCTGGCGCAGCTCGCCTGGTGCGAGTCGTGCAGTGGCGACCTGGCCGCTGCCGTGCGGCACGTGGCCGAGGCGCTCGCGTGCAACCCGGCCGATCCGCTGGCGTTGGACGTGCAGCGCCGCCTGCACGAGCGGCTGGCCGGCTGGGACACGAAAGAAGGCGGCTGGCTGCGCTGCATTGCCCGCGATCCCGGCGGGCTGGTGCTGGAGCCGCTGGACGGCAGCCACGCACCGGCGCTCGGGCACCAGTTCCGCGACCCGCAGATCGCGGTGATGTCGGGGTTCGACCCGATCGATGCGAAGCGCGATGCGGCGCAATGGGTCGACGAGCGGCGCCTCGAGCCGAGCCGCATCGACTACGCGGTGATGCATGCCGAGCATGGCTTCGTCGGGCACACCGGGCTGTACCAGTGGGCGCGCGCGGGCTTCTTCTACTTCTGGATCGGCATCGACTTCCAGGGCCGCGGCTTCGCGGTGCAGGCCGGGCGGATGCTGTGCCAGTACGCGCTGGCGCATGGGGTCGACTGCCTGGTCACGTCGGTGTATGTCGACAACACGAGGTCGGTGCGAGCGCTGCGGCGCATCGGTTTCCGCCGCATTCCGGTGCGCCGGCCGAGCGACAAGGAAGGCCTGCACTACATGGCGCTGAAGGCGCCGGGCGTGGAGGTCGATGCCCTGGCGGTGTTGATCGACCACAACCGGCGCGAGGACCAGCCGATCGATTTCGAGCCGGATCCGGACCTGGCCGCCTGCGAAGGGGGCGAGACATGAGCGAATCGTCGGACGGACGCCGGCGCGTCGCCGAAATCCATGCCGCGCAGCGGGCCGCGCAAGTGCAGCGCTACCGTGTTTCGGGCGGAGAGTCGGTGTTGGATCGTGGGGGCGAGCACGACCCGGTTCCGGAGATCGAGCCCTGCAGGGTGCCGTGGCCGGCTCCGCTGGCGTCGGCGCAAGCGGGGCCTGCGCCGGAAGCGAGCTTGCTGTCATCGTTGCGCCAGGCCATTGCCGGCGAGACCTGGCAGATCGCGCCTCGGACGGCCGAGCCCGAGCCGGCGCCGGCGGGGCCGCCGACAACGACGCGTGCCGAGCCCCCGGCCGAGCCGCGTGAGCTTGCGCCGGCGCCACTGCCCTTGCCGGGCGCGCCACCGCGGACGCCGACCGATTCGCACACGCGGTCGAACGCAGCGATGGTGGCCTTCGAAGCGGGCCTGCGCGAGGCGGCACCGCCGAGTTCGCGGCCGGCGTCGCCGCCGGTCGAGCTGCCGCGTCATGAGGACCCCGAGACCTTGCCGGCGGTTGAGGGCGATGACGCTGTCCGGCCCGAACTGCGGACGCAGGAGCCGATGCCGGCTGCTGCACCGTCACCGGCTCGCAGGCCCGCGGAGCGGTCGGTGCCGAAGCCGGCCGACCCGATGGCGGACGAGGTGGCGATCGCCTTCGACGCAGGCGCGCGCGAGACGGCGTCGTTGCCGGCCGTGCCTCTGCCGTTGCCCTCCGGGCGGCATCCTGAGCCCCGGGCGCCGGAACGTCAGGTGCCCGCCGGCGACGCCGGGCAAGCCCAGCAGATGACGAGTCTGCCTGCAACGAGCACGGCAGGTCAGTCGGTTGCTCCGACACCGACGCGGCAACCGCAGCCGCAGCCGCAACCGCATGAGTCGCGGCCACCGCAGATGGCACCGCGGGTCGCCCCGGCGGGCCCCGACGACGCCGCGAGGGCCTTCGACACGGGCGCGCGGGAAGTGGCCTCGCTGCCGGTGCGGCCGCCGGCAGTGCGACCGCGCGCCGAAGCTACCATCGAGGCTGAGGGCCAGGAGCGGCTCGAAGTGCACGGCGAAGCGTCCAGCGAAGAGGATGCGCCTGAAGGGAGCGATGCGCTCCTGGCGGCGCAGCAGGCCCTCGATGAGCGGTTGGCCCAGCTGACGTTTCGGGGCGTCGTCGCGAACGGCGTCGGCTAGGGCCTAGGCCAGCTGCGGTGCCTGCTGCGCGGGCGACCAGCGCAGCGGCAGCGCACCCGGGCGCCACACGCCGGCCTCGACACGCAGCCGCAGCAGCCGCTGCGCGCCCTCGAAGGCCGGCAGCTCGGCACCGTCCCAGACCAGCTCGGCATCGCCGGTCAGCTGCAGCAGGTCGCCGCGTTCGTAGTCGATGAACAGCAGCCCGGCGTGCGGGTGGGCGGCGATGTTGCCCAGCGTGTTGAAGAGGCGGTTGCCGCGGTAGTCGGGCACCGTCAGCACGCTGCGCCCGTCGACGGTGTCGACCCGCACGAAGCCCGGTCGCCCGCCGCGGTGAGAGACGTCCACGCCATCGGCACCGGCATGGCCGCGCGCATGCGGCGAGGCCGATGCGATGAACAGCGTGTCGGCGCCCCGCACCAGCGCGGTCGCCTCGGTGCTCAGCAGCGTGCCTTCCGGACGGCCCGGCAGTGCGGCGGCGTCCACGCGCCGCGGCGCGCGCGCCTGGATGTACTGCGGGCAGTTGCCGAAGCTCTGGTCGACCTCCACGTCGATGCGCTGCGCGTCCAGCTGCGTCACGGTGCCGTTCAGTCGGTTGCGGCGCCGGGTGTGCGGCTCCAGGCCGAGCAGGCCGATCGGATCGCCCACCGCCAGGTGCTGCGACAGCGGATCGGCCGCATCGCGCGGCGCGCGGATGCGCAGGTGCCGGGCGTCCTGGGCGTCGACGAAGCCGGGCGCGCCCGCCAGCACCGAGGCCCAGGGCCGGCGCAGCGCGTCCAGGCTGCCGATGAACAGCGTCGGCAACTGTGCGAAGAACTGCTGGTGCTGCAGCGGCATCGCGTCGCGCAGCATGCGCGGCGCGAAGCCGTCGACCAGCGCGCGCGTGCCGGCGCGTTGCTGTACCGCCAGCTCGCCGGCGTGGAAGAGAGGGGTGTCGTTCATGGTGCGGGTCCGTCGGGGTCGAGTGCTCAACGATAGGCCGTCGCGGCGCTCAACGGAATCCGTCTGGCGCGCAAGGGACCCTTCCGGCGCGCGGAATGGCGAGAATGCGCGGCTGGATCGATCACTCCCCCCTGACATGGATTCCACGATGAAGCTGATTCGCCTGAGCCTGCTGGCCTTGTGTTCGATCGCGGGGGCCGCGCAGGCGGCGCCCGACCCGGCTCCCTCTCCGGCACCGTTCCCGGACCAGCCCGCGCTGCGCGAGATCGCCGCCGCCGTCAGCGCCGATGAGTTGCGCAGCACCATCACCCACCTGGTCGCGTTCGGCACGCGCCACACCGCGTCGGACACCACGTCGCCGACGCGCGGCATCGGTGCCGCACGCCGCTGGGTGCAGTCGCGCTTCACCGCGATCTCGCGCGACTGTGGCGGCTGCCTGCAGGTCGCGACGCCGTCGCAGGTCTTCACCGGCCCGCGCCTGCCGCAAGCCACCGAGGTGATGGACATCGTCGCGGTGCAGCGCGGCACCGCCGACCCGCAGCGGGTGATCGTGATCACCGGCCACCTCGATTCGCGCGTCAGCGACGTGATGGACACGACCAGCGACGCGCCCGGCGCGAACGACGATGCCTCGGGCGTCGCCGCGCTGATGGAAGCGGCGCGCGTGCTGTCGAAATACAAGTTCCGCGCGACCCTCGTCTATGCCGCGTTGTCGGGCGAGGAGCAGGGCCTGTACGGCGGCAAGGTGCTGGTCGACCATGCCAAGGTCGAAGGCTGGCAGGTGCAGGCCGACCTGAACAACGACATCGTCGGCAACAGCCACGGCCAGGACGGCGTGCACGACAACGGCACGCTGCGCGTGTTCTCCGAAGGCACCAAGGCGGTCGAGACGCCGGCGCAGGCCGGCAAGCGCCGCTACAACGGTGGCGAGGTCGATTCGCCGTCGCGCAACATCGCGCGTTTCATGGCGAGCCTGTCGGAGCGCTACCTGACCAACCTGCGCGTGCAGATGGTCTACCGCACCGACCGCTACGGCCGCAGCGGCGACCAGGTGCCGTTCCTCGATGCGGGCATCCCGGCGGTGCGCGTGACCGAGGCGCACGAGGACTACACGCGCCAGCACCAGGACCTGCGCACCGAGGGCGGCATCGCGTATGGCGACACGATCGACGGGGTCGATTTTCCGTACCTCGCGCAGGTGACGCGGCTGAACGCGGTGACGCTGGCCGCGATGGCGAATGCGCCGGTGCCGCCGAAGGGCGTGTCGATCGCCGGCGCGGTGACGCCGGACACCACGGTGAAGTGGCAGGCGCAGCCGGGGGTGTCGGGCTACAGGGTGTGGTGGCGCGAGACGACCGCGCCGCAGTGGCAGCACAGCCGCTTCGTCGCGGGCGATGCGACGCAGCTGGTGCTGAAGAACGTCGTGATCGACGACTGGTTCTTCGGGGTGTCGGCGGTGTCGGCCGATGGGTATGAATCGCCGGTGGTGTTTCCGGGGGATCCGGGCGCGTTCTGACGGATCAGGCCTCGACCGTATCGGCCCGCAGGTCCGCTGCCAGCACCTGGTTGCGCCCGCCGCGCTTGGCCTCGAGCAGCCGGTCGTCGGCGATCTTCAGCAACTGCTCCATCGCCGCCAGCTCGGCGAGCGAATCGGCGACGCCGGCCGAGAAGGTGTTGCTGCGCAGCGCGCCGGTGTCGAACTGGAACACCTCGTCGCGCCACGCACCCAGCAGCGCCTCGACCTTGCGCTGCGCCGCCGCCGCGTCGGTGCGCGGCATCAGCAGGCAGAACTCCTCGCCGCCGAAGCGGAACGCGATGTCGCTGCGCCGCCCGTGCGCGATCAGCAGCGCACCGAACGCCGCCAGCAGCTTGTCGCCGGCGACGTGGCCGTGGCGGTCGTTCACCGACTTGAAGTGGTCGAGGTCGATGATCGCGACCGCCAGCGGCTGCTGTTCGCGCTGCGCGAGCGCCAGCATCTGCGGCAGCACGTCGTTCAGGTGGCGGCGGTTGAACAGCCCGGTCAGGAAGTCGCGCGTGGCCTGCTGGCGCAGCTCGGCCTGCAGCGCCTCGACCTCGTCGATCTTCTGCGACAGCTGCTGGTTGATGGCCTCCAGCTCGGCCTTCGCGCGTTCGGTGCTGCGCCGGCGCGCCTCGATCTCGTCGAGGTTCTGCTGCAGCCGGCGCAGCTCGGTCTGCAGCGAGGCGGCCTGGTAGCGCGCCCGCGAGGCCAGCTGCGCGCGCTCGACGTGCAGCGCCTGCCACAGGCGCAGCGAGGCCAGCGACTGCGCCGCATGACCGAGCCGCTCGTGGGTGTCGGCCATCGCCTGGTGGAACAGGCAGCGCACGCGCAGGCTGAGGCCCTCGGCCGCGGTGTTCAGCACCGCCGGCTGGGCCTGCGCGAGCAGCGCGGCGGCCTGCGGCAGCAGGTCGCGCGCGGCCATCACCTCGGCGGTGGCGACGACCAGCGTGATGCGCTCGTCGGGCAGCTTGATGCCGGTCTTGTCCTGCGACGCGCGCTCGATCAGCTCGGCGCCGAGCGCGGTGTTGCCGGCGCGCAGCGCGGCGATCGCCATCGTCTCGAAGTTCGGGTTGGTGCTGCCGCGCCCGCTGGCATCGGTCGGCAGCGCGAGCAGCCGCTCGACATCGCCCAGCGCATCGGCGGCCCGCTCGAGGTTGGTCAGGCAGATCACCCGGTTGATCAGCAGCACGCTCAGCAGCCGCGGGTTGTCCAGCCGCGCGTAGCGGGCGATGCCTTCCTCGACGTAGCTGAGCGCCTGGTGGTAGTCGCCGAGCTGGATCAGCTCGTGCGCGAGGTTGCAGTACAGCACCACCTCGAAGCCGTTGCCGCGCGCCGGGCGCGATTCGTTGAGCGCCTGGAACATGTACGCGAAGGCCTGTTCCGACTGGCCGAGCGACGCGTAGCAGCCGGCGATCACGTTCAGCAGCAGGCCGAGCTCGTCGTGCTTCAGCACCGCGAGGCCCTCGGCGCGCAACGGCAGCGCGCGCGCCAGCGATTCGCGGTACTTGCCCTCGCGCCACAGGCAGCGCGCGATGCCGACCTCGGCCAGCAGGTGGCCGGCGCGGTCTTGCGTGGCGTCGAAGCAGCGGTCGGCTTCGGCCAGCTCGCCGGCGGCTTCGAGCGGGGTCGAATACCAGATCAGGTGCAGCCCGCGCACCAGCCGGGCCCAGCCCTCGGCGGCCTGGTCGGCGTGCGCGAGGCTGCGCTCGAGCGCCTGGTCGGCCAGCGCGATGCACCGGCGCGAGTCGCTGTACAGCAGCCGCCACGCGCGGCGCGCGGTGGCCAGCGCGGTGGACGTCGATCGTCGGATGGGCGGCGCTTTCATGGCACCGGATTGTCATCGTTTTCGGTGACAGCCGGCATCCCCACCCTGGCGGATCGTCAGCGCGGTGCGCCGTCGCCGGCCGTCAGCGCCTGCAGCACGCGGGCGAGGTCCTCGGCATTGACGTCGGAGACGGCGAGCCAGGCCATGCCGTCGCGCCCGGCCGCGGCCATCTGGAAGCCGCGCTGCGCTGCCGGCGTGTCGATGGCAGGGCGATCGCGTGACGGCCAGATGAAGACGTCGATCTGGTGCGCCCGCAGCTGGTAGACCAGCACCGCGACCGGCCGGCCGCCGAGGTAGTCGATGCGCCCACCCTGCAGCACCGCGCCGGCCGCGACCGGGTGCTGCACCGGCGGCGAGAAGTCCAGCCGCGCCGACAGCCACGGCTTGACGGTGTGCTGGTCGGTCGACGCGACGTCGATGCTGCGCTGCGCGAGCGTCGCGCGCACGTGGCTGGCGACGGCCTCGTTCAGCAGCAGGTCGCTCGCGCTCGGGGCCAGCGCCATCTGCAGCCCCCAGGCCAGGACCAGCGAGCACAGCGCGCTGGCGCCGGCGATCTGCCAGGTGAATGACGGCAGCCAGCGCGGCTGGCGCGGCCGACGGCCCAGGTGCGCGCGCAGCGCGGCCGGCGCAGCGTGGTAGTCGGCCTGCAGGCGCACCGCGCGGCGCAGCTCGCGCAGCTGCTCGGTGTGCTGCCGCAGCGCGGCATCGCGCTCGACGAGCGCCTCGGCCTCCAGCTGTGCGGTGAGGTCGAGCTCGCCGTCGATGAAGGCGTTCAGTGCTTGAGGCGTGGCATCGAAGCGGCTCATGCGCCATCTCCACCGCGCGCCGCCCGCGGCACCGGCCGCAGCACCGCGGTGCGCGGACGCGCGGCCGGTTGCAGTGCATCGCGCAGCAACGCGCGGGCGCGCGACAGCCGCGACATCACGGTGCCGATCGGGATGTCGGCGATGCGCGCGATGTCGCGGTACGACAGGTCTTCGAGTTCGCGCAGCACCAGCACCTCCCGGAAGTCGATCGGCAATGCGGCGATGGCCTGGTTCAGCCGCACGCGGTCGGCGTTGCGCAGCGCGGTCTCCAGCGGTTCGTCGGATGACGGCGCGGCCGGCTCGGGCATCGCGTCGCCGTCGCCGACATGCACCAGTTCGGCCGGCCGGTTCTCGCGCAGCCAGGCGTAGCAGCTGTGGCGCACGACGGTCAGCAGCCACGGCCGCGCCTGCTCGCCGCGGAACGACGCGAAGTAGTGCATCGCGCGCAGGCAGGCCTCCTGCACGACGTCCTGCGCGTCGTGGTCGTTGCGGGTCAGCCAGCGCGCGAGGTTGTAGGCCGCATCGAGGTGCGGCAGCGCGAAGCGCTCGAAGCGTTGGCGGGTGTCATCGTCGTCCACCGAGGGCATACCGGTCGGCGGCCGGTTTTATTCCCGATGTCGAGTGATTCGCTGGGTGAAGGAATTTCGGCCGGCCCGGGCCGGTAGGGCAGGGGTGTTCCATCCACCAGCAGGAGGGCCCATGGCCTCATCGAATCGCAGGGATTTTCTTCGCCTCGCCGGCCTGGGCGGCGTGGTGTTCGCGTCCGGCTGCGCCGGCACGGCCGGGCGCCCCTTGGCCGACGACTTCTACTTCGTGCAGCTGTCGGATACGCACTGGGGTTTCGAAGGCGCGCCGAACCCGGATGCGCGCGGCACGCTGCCGAAGGCGATCGCCGCGGTGAATGCGCTGGTGGACGGCGGCGGCCCGGACTTCGTCGTCTTCACCGGCGACCTGACGCACACCACCGACGATCCGGCCGAGCGGCGCCGGCGGCTGCGCGAGTTCCGCGAGCTCGCCGGCACGCTGAAGGTGCCGGTCGTTCACTTCATGCCCGGCGAGCACGACGCGGCGCTCGACCGCGGCGAGGCCTACCGCGAGTTCTTCGGGCCGACGAGCTATGCGTTCGACCACCGCGGCGTGCACTTCATCGTGCTAGACAACGTGTCGGACCCCGGCGCGAGCGTCGGCGATGCGCAGCGCGCGTGGCTGGCCGACGACCTGAAGCGCCGGCCGGCCGATGCGCCGATCGTCGTCTTCACGCACCGCCCGCTGTTCGACCTGGCGCCGGCCTGGGACTGGGCGACGCGCGACGGCGCGCAGGTGATCGAGCTGCTGATGCCGCACCCGAACGTGACGGTGTTCTACGGCCACATCCACCAGGAGCACCACGCGACCACCGGGCACATCGCGCACCACTCGGCGAAGTCGCTGATCTTCCCGTTGCCCGCGCCGGGCTCGCAGCCGCGGCGCACGCCGCTCGCGTGGGACCCGGCGCAGCCGTACCGCGGGTTGGGCTTTCGCGAGGTGGAGCGCGAGCGGGCGGCGTGGCAGATCACCGAGCTGCCGGTGGTGAAGGCATGAGGGCGCCGTCAAGGCGGCAGCTGTTCGCGATGGCCGCGGTGCTCGCGCTGCCGGCCTGGGTGCGCGGTGCGGCGCCGCGCGTGATCCCGGTCGTCGCGAAGAAGTTCGTGTTCGTGCCGGACGAGATCCGCGTGCAGGTCGGCGAGCCGGTCGTGCTCGAACTCAGCGCGCCCGAGGTGCTGATGGGCTTCAGCGCGCCGGAACTCGGGCTGCGCGCCGACATCGTGCCGGGTCAGCCGACACGGCTGCCGTTCACGCCGCGCAAGGCGGGGCAGTTCGCGTTCAGCTGCGACGTGTTCTGCGGCTCGGGCCACGAGGGCATGGACGGCGTGATCTTGGTCGAGCCCGCCGGCTGACCCCGTTCACATGCTGCGCCGGTACTGCCCGCCCACCTCGAACAGCGCCGCGGTGATCTGCCCGAGCGAGCAGCAGCGCACCGCGTCCATCAACACCTCGAACACGTTGCCGTTCGCGATCACCGCCTGCTGCAGCCGCGCGAGCATCGCTGGCGCCGCGTCGGCATGCGTTGCGTGGAAGGCCGCGAGCCGCGCCAGCTGGGACTGCTTCTCGGCGTCGGTGGAGCGCGCCAGCTCGACGTGCCCGGCCACCGGGTCGCCATGCGGGTTGCGGAAGGTGTTGACGCCGATGATCGGGTACTCGCCGGTGTGCTTGAGCATCTCGTAGTGCATGCTCTCTTCCTGGATCTGGCCGCGCTGGTAGCCGGTCTCCATCGCGCCGAGCACGCCGCCGCGCTCGGCGAGCTTCTCGAACTCGGCCAGCACCGCCTCTTCGACCAGCTCGGTCAGCTCGTCGATGATGAACGCGCCCTGGTTCGGGTTCTCGTTCTTCGCGAGGCCCCACTCGCGGTTGATGATCAGCTGGATCGCCATCGCGCGGCGCACGCTGTCTTCGGTCGGCGTCGTGATCGCCTCGTCGAACGCATTGGTGTGCAGCGAGTTGCAGTTGTCGTAGACCGCGATCAGCGCCTGCAGCGTGGTGCGTATGTCGTTGAACTGGATCTCCTGTGCATGCAGCGAGCGGCCCGAGGTCTGCACGTGGTACTTCAGCTTCTGGCTGCGCTCGTTGGCGCCGTAGCGCTCGCGCATCGCCACCGCCCAGATGCGCCGCGCGACGCGGCCGAGCACGGTGTACTCCGGGTCCATGCCGTTGCTGAAGAAGAAGCTCAGGTTCGGCGCGAAATCATCGATGTGCATGCCGCGCGCCAGGTACGCCTCGACGAACGTGAAGCCGTTGCTCAGCGTGAACGCGAGCTGGCTGATCGGGTTCGCGCCGGCTTCGGCGATGTGGTAGCCGCTGATGCTCACCGAATAGAAGTTGCGCACCTGGTGGTGCACGAAGTACTCGGCGATGTCGCCCATCACCTTCAGGCTGAACTCGGTCGAGAAGATGCAGGTGTTCTGCCCCTGGTCTTCCTTCAGGATGTCGGCCTGCACCGTGCCGCGCACGTTCTGCTGCACCCACGCGCGGATCTTGTGCAGCTCGTCGTCGCTCGGCTCGCGGCCGTTGTCGGCCTCGAAGCGCGCCAGCTGCTGGTCGATCGCGGTGTTCATGAACATCGCGAGGATGGTCGGCGCCGGCCCGTTGATCGTCATGCTGACGCTGGTGGCCGGGTCGCACAGGTCGAAGCCGCCGTACAGCACCTTCATGTCGTCCAGCGTCGCGATGCTGACGCCGGAGTTGCCGACCTTGCCGTAGATGTCGGGCCGCAGCGCCGGGTCGTTGCCGTACAGCGTGACGCTGTCGAACGCGGTCGACAGGCGCTTGGCCGGCATGCCCTCGGACAGCAGCTTGAAGCGCCGGTTGGTGCGGAATGCGTCGCCCTCGCCGGCGAACATGCGCGTCGGGTCCTCGCCCTCGCGCTTGAACGCGAAGGTGCCGGCGCTGTACGGGAAGCTGCCCGGCACGTTGTCGAGCAGCAGCCACTTCAGGATCTCGCCATGGTCCTCGTAGCCGGGTAGCGCGACCTTGCGCACCCGCGTGCCGCTGAGGCTTCGCGTGGTCAGCGCGGTGCGGATCTCCTTGTCGCGGATCTTCACGACGTACTCGTCGCCGGCATACGCCGCCTGCAGCTGCGGCCACTGCGCCAGCAGCTTGCGTGCGGCGGCATCGAGCTGCTGCTCGCGCTGGTCGGCAAGCTGGGCCGCGGCGTTCGCATGCGATTCGCCGGCGCCTGCTTCCGCCAGCATGCGGGCTGCGCCGCGCAGCTGCTGCACCTCGCGCGCGAGCCGCGCCTGCGCGCGCGCCCGCTGCTTGTAGCCGCGCACCGTCTCGCTGATCTCGGCCAGGTAGCGCACCCGCGCGCCCGGCACGATCGGCACCTGATGCGTGCTGTGGCGCGTCGCGGCCGGCGCCAGCACACCCTCGCGCACCGGCATGCCCAGCGCGGCCAGGCGCGGCAGCAGCGCCTGGTACAGCGCGGTCACGCCGTCGTCGTTGAAGCGGCTGGCCATCGTGCCGAACACCGGCATCTCGTCGGGCCGCGTGCCCCAGGCCTCGCGGTTGCGCTGCACCTGCTTGGCGACGTCGCGCAGCGCATCGGCGGCGCCCTTGCGGTCGAACTTGTTGATCGCGACGAACTCCGCGAAATCGAGCATGTCGATCTTCTCGAGCTGGCTCGCGGCGCCGAACTCGGGCGTCATCACGTACATCGGCACGTCCACCAGCGGCACGATCGCCGCGTCGCCCTGGCCGATGCCCGAGGTCTCGACGATCACCAGGTCGAAGCCGGCGGCGCGGCACGCGGCCAGCACGTCGGGCAGGGCCTGGCTGATCTCGCTGCCGAAGTCGCGGGTCGCGAGGCTGCGCATGAAGACCCGGTGGCCGGACCGCCACGGTGCGATCGCGTTCATGCGGATGCGGTCGCCGAGCAATGCGCCGCCGCTCTTGCGGCGCGACGGGTCGATGCTGATCACCGCGACGTGCAGCGCATCGCCCTGGTCCAGCCGCAGGCGGCGGATCAGCTCGTCGGTCAGCGAACTCTTGCCGGCGCCGCCTGTGCCGGTGATGCCGAGCACCGGCGTCGCGTGCCGCTTCGCGACCGCGTGCAGCTCGGCCTTCAGGGCCTCGGGAACGGCACCGTTCTCGAGCGCGGTGATCAGCTGCGCCAGCGCACGCCGCTGCGGCTCGTCGCGGCCCTGGATCGCTGCCAGCGTGGCCGGCGCATGCGGCGACAAGTCGACGTCGCAGCGCATCACCATCTCGCCGATCATTCCTTGCAGGCCCATGCGCTGGCCGTCTTCCGGGCTGTAGATGCGGCTCACGCCGTACTGCTGCAGCTCGGCGATCTCGCTCGGCACGATCACGCCGCCGCCGCCGCCGAACACCTGGATGTGCGCGCCGCCGCGCTCGCGCAGCAGGTCGACCATGTACTTGAAGTACTCGACGTGCCCGCCCTGGTAGCTGCTGATCGCGATGCCTTGCACGTCTTCCTGCAGCGCCGCGGTGACGACCTCGTCGACCGAGCGGTTGTGCCCCAGGTGGATCACCTCGGCGCCCATGCCCTGCAGGATGCGCCGCATGATATTGATCGCCGCGTCGTGGCCGTCGAACAGGCTCGCGGCGGTCACGAAGCGCACCTTGTGCACAGGCCGGTAGGCGGCCAGCGCCTTGAACTCGGCGGACAGGTCAGTCATGCAGGTCTCCGTGTCAGCGCACGCGCAGCTTGGTGAGATCCTCGCCGGCCGGCGGGTAGCGCAGCTTCAGTCCGAGAAGGGCTCGCTTCACCAGCGTCGCGATCATCAGGTTGCGGTGCGTCTTCGAATCGGCCGGCACCACGGTCCATGGCGCCCAGCGCGTGCCGGTGGCGGCGATCGCGTCGGCATACGCCTGCTGGTAGGCCTTCCACTGCTTGCGCACGGTCAGGTCGTCGGCGGCGAACTTCCAGTTCTTGGTCGGGTCGTCCAGCCGCTCCTGCAGCCGCAGGCGCTGCTCGTCCTTCGAGATGTGCAGCATGAACTTCAGCACCACGGTGCCGGTCTCGGTCAGCATGCGCTCGAAGTCGTTGATCTGGGCGTAGCGCTGGCGCGTCTGCTGGGGCGTGATCCAGCCGTTGACCACCGGCACCAGCACGTCTTCATAGTGGCTGCGGTTGAACACCATCACCTCGCCGGCGCCCGGCACCTTCTGGTGGATGCGCCAGAGGTAGTCATGGTCGCGCTCCGGGCCGGTCGGGGCCTTCCAGCCGACCGTCTGTACGCCGAGCGCGCTCATCTGGCCGAACACGCCGCGCAGCGTGCCGTCCTTGCCGCTGGTGTCGGTGCCCTGCAGCACCACCAGCAGCTTGAAGCGCCGGTCGGCGTAGAACAGGTTCTGCAGCTCGTCGAGCTCCAGCGCCAGCGCATCGACCGCGGCCTTGTCGGCCACCTTGTCGCCGGTCGAGAACGGCTTCGCGCCGGGATCGATCGCCGAGAGGTCGAAGGCGCGCTTCTTGCTCCCCGCGTCCGCATACTGGAAATCCGCCCCATCCGGTGCCTTGCTCGCCACGTGGACTCCGATCGTTGCAATTGACGTATACGTCAATCGCGAGTGTATCGCCGATACTTCGCGGCGGGCGGCCGCACTCCGTTGCGGGGAATCATGGTCTACCCGACCCGATTCCGGCGGCACAATCGCGCCGTTCAGAAGTACGGCGCCGGAGGGGGCGCCAGGGCAGAACATCAGGAGTGGTTCCGTGCCGAGCATCAATATCCCCGTGAAGACGCCGGAAGGCGTCGACGAGTTGGGCAGTCGACAACGAAAACTGGGACAGCGGCATCGCACGGTCTTGCTGCTGGTCGATGGGCGCAGGCGCGAGAGCCAGGTGCGGCAGCTCGCCGTGCAGGCCGGGGTGCCCGACCAGATCTTCGACGAGCTGGTGGCCATGGGCCTGATCATGTTCACGCACGGCACCGGCTCGATGCAGGGCAATTCCGGCCTCGCACCGCTCGATGTCGACCTGCCGCTGGACACCGTCTCCGGCCCGTTGCCGCCGTCGCTGAGCCTGCAGCCGGAGTCGGTGCTCACCGATTCGATGCTCGGCGACCTGCCGATCTCCGACCTGGCCCCGCTGGACGAAGCCGATGCCGCGCTCGACGAAGCGCGCGCGATCCTGATGCGGGCCGTGAAGGCCGAGGCGCCGGTGGCCGGCTCGCTGACGCTGATGCGCCTGAAGCGTGCGCGTTCGCGCAACGACATCGAGGCGCTGCTCGACGAGGTGGAGCAACGCATCACGAAACCGTTCAAGGGCATCTGGGCGGCGCAGACGATTGCCCGCGTGCGCGAGCTGCTGCGCACCGTCAACTCGCCGTCGGCGGCCTGACGCCGCTGCGCTCGACGCCCGGGACTTACCCGGGTTTGCCGGCTGCCGGGCTGTCGATCGGGCGGCAGCGGTTACCCTTCGGCCCATGACGTTCCTGGCCATCGACATCGGCAACACCCGGCTCAAGTGGGCGCATTACGCGAGTCCGCAACCGGGCGCGCGCCTGCTGGCGCATGGCGCCGTCTTCCTCGAAACCATCGACCGGCTGGCCGACACCGAATGGAAGAGCCTGCCGCCGCCGAGCAGCATGCTGGGTTGCGTGGTGGCCGGCGAGGGCATCCGGCGCGAGGTCGAGGAGCAGCTGGAGCAGCTCGCGCACTGGCAGGTCGAGCCGCGCTGGGTCGTCTCGACCGCGCAGGCGGCCGGCGTCACCAACGGCTACGACCACCCGAACCGCCTCGGCACCGACCGCTGGGTCGCGCTGATCGGCGCCTGGCAGCGCGTGCGGGCGGCCGGCGCGCCGCGGCCGGCGTTGGTGGTGATGGTGGGCACGGCCGTCACCGTCGATGCGCTGGACGAAACCGGCCGTTTCATCGGCGGCATGATCCTGCCGGGTTTCGGGCTGATGCTGCGCGCGCTGGAGATGGGCACCGCCGGCCTGAAGGCACCGACCGGCGAGGTGGTCGATTTCCCGACCAACACCAGCGATGCGCTGATGAGCGGCGGCGCGCATGCGATGGCCGGCGCGATCGAGCGCATGGCCCACAAGCTGCGCGAACGCACCGGTCGGGAGCCGGTGTTCGTGATGACCGGCGGCGCGGCGGTGAAGCTCGCGCCGATCGTCAGGCTGCCGTTCGAGACGGTCGACACGCTGATCTTCGACGGCTTGCTGGAGCTGCAGTCGCACCGGCTGGCGCTGTGATCAGCCGGCGACGCGGATGACGACCTTGCCGAGGTGCGCGCTGTCGGCCAGGTGCCGGTAGGCGGCTTCGGACTCCTCGACGGGGAACACGCGGTCGATCACCGGCCGCAGCCGGTGGGCGGCGATCACCCGGTTCATGGCCTCGAAGTCGCTGCGGCTGCCGACGGCGATGCGGCGCAGCGTCAGCACCCGGCCGCTGAAGGCGCGCGGATCGAAGCGGCTGTCGTCGCCGCCGAACACGCCCATCAGGCCGATGTCGGCGTCCCATGCGGCGCAGCGCAGCGAGCGCTCCAGCGTCGCCGGGCCGACCGCCTCGATCACATGGTCGGCGCCGCGCCCGCCGGTCAGGCGCAGCACCTCGCGGTCCCAGTCGACCGATTGCCGGTAGTTCAGCACCTCGTCCGCGCCGAGCGAGGCCAGCCGCGCGGCCTTGTCATCGCTGGAGGTCGTCGCGATCACGCGGGCGCCGAGCGCTTTCGCGAACTGGATCGCGAACACCGCGATGCTGCCGGCGCCCAGCGTCAGCACCGTGCTGCCGGCGCGCACCGGCCGCCCGCCGGTCAAGCCGTTCCAGGCCGTCAGCCCAGCGCAGGGCAGCGTGGTCGCCTCGTCGAAGCCGAGGTGATCGGGCATCGCGAGCACGGCCTGCTCGTCGGCGACGACCTCGTCGGCCAGCCAACCGGGCAGGCTGCAGCCGGTCTGTTGCATCGCCTGCGCCAGGCTCAGCCGGCCGTCGATCCATTGCGGGAAATAGCTGCTGGTCACGCGGTCGCCGACCGCGAAGCGCGTCACCGCGCGGCCCACCTCGACCACCTCGCCGGCACCGTCGCTGAGCGGCACGACGCCCGGCGTCAGCGGCACCGGGTAGGTGCCGGCGCGGATCATCAGGTCGCGCCGGTTCAGCGACACCGCGTGCACCCGCACCCGCAGCGCGGTCGGCGCGAGCGGGGCGCGCGGCAGGTCGCGCGTCACCAGCGGGGCGGCCGGGTTGTCGGCATCGAGATGAAGGCTTCGCATCGAGGGCTCCTGCAGGTGGATGTGTCCATTCTCGAAGCGAGGCTGCGGACGATGAATGCCTGCTACGCTCGATCTCTTGTCTGCTCGTCCAGGCTGCGATGGATCCTCTCGATGACATCTTTGCCGCGATGCGGGTGCGCAGCGCGCTGTATGCACGGCTTGAGCTGAGCGCGCCCTGGGGCCTGGATTTCGCGGCCGGCCGCATGGCACGCTTCGGGCTCGTCGTGCGCGGCAGCGCCTTGCTGCGGCTGGAGGGCACCGGAACGCCGGTCGCGCTGGCCGCGGGCGATTGCTTCGTGATGCTGCGCGGCTCGCGCTACGTGCTGAGCGACGCGCCGGGTTCCGCGACGCGATCGTGCAGCGAGACGGTGCGCGACCATGTCGGCGGCGTCGTGACGCTCGGCGGCGGTGGCGCGCCGGCCACCGTGATCACCGGCTGGTTCGACTTCGATGCGCTGGCGGCGACGCCGCTGGTCGAGCTGATCCCGACGTTGCTGCTCGCACGGCTCGACGACGACCGCAGCCAGCTGCTGCAGGCGACGCTGCAGATGCTCGCCGTCGAAACCGGCACGCCGGCGCTCGGCTCGGGCACCGTGATCAGCCGGCTCGCCGACATCCTGTTCGTGCATGCGGTGAGGTCGCATGCGCAGGCGCTCGCAGCGGACGACGCGGCCGGTGCGAATTGGCTGAGCGCGTTGGCCGATCGGCGCATCGGCACCGCCTTGCGCCGCATGCACCACGAGCTCGCGCGCGCCTGGACCGTGGACGAGCTGGCGGCGGCCGCGGGGCTGTCGCGCTCGGTCTTCGCGCTGCGCTTCAAGCAGAAGGTGGGCGAGCCGCCGCTCGAGTACCTGACGCGCTGGCGGATGTTTCGCGCCGGCTGCCTGATGCGCGCCGGCGATGCGCCGCTCGCGGGCATCGCGGCCCAGGTGGGCTACGACTCCGAGCCGGCCTTCAACAAGGCCTTCAAGCGCATCACCGGTCGACCGCCCGGCGCCTGGCGGCGCGAGGCGGCCGCGCAGGTTCAGAGGATGTAGCGCGACAGGTCTTCGTTCTTCGCCAGCTCGCCGAGCTTCGCGTCGACCTCGGCGGCGCCGATCGACACCGTCTGGCCCGACAGCTTCGGCGCGTCGAAACTCACCTCGTCGAGCAGGCGCTCCATCACCGTCGACAGGCGGCGCGCGCCGATGTTCTCGGTGCGCTCGTTGACGTCGAACGCGATCTGCGCCAGGCGGCGGATCGCGTCGGGCCGCAACTCGAGCGTGACGCCCTCGGTCGCGAGCAGCGCCTGATATTGTTTGACCAAGCTTGCGTGCGTCTGCGTCAGGATGGCCTCGAAATCGTCGACGCTCAGCGAGCCCAGCTCGACGCGGATCGGGAATCGCCCCTGCAGCTCCGGGATCAGGTCGCTGGGCTTGCTCAGGTGGAACGCACCCGACGCGATGAACAGGATGTGGTCGGTCTTCACCATGCCGTACTTGGTGTTCACCGTGGTGCCCTCGACCAGCGGCAGCAGGTCGCGCTGCACGCCCTGGCGCGACACGTCGGCGCCGCTCGATTCGTTGCGCGACGCGACCTTGTCGATCTCGTCGAGGAACACGATGCCGTTCTGCTCGGTGTTGTGCAGCGCCGCGGTCTTGATCTCGTCCTCGTTGACGAGCTTGGCCGCCTCGTCGTCGACCAGCAGCTTCAGCGCCTCGCCGATCTTCAGCTTGCGCAGCTTGCGCTTGCCTTGGCCGAGGTTCGCGAACATGCCCTTCAGCTGCTCGGCCATCTCGTCCATGCCGGGCGGGCCGATGATGTCCAGCGTCGGCTTGGTGTCGGCGACCTCGATCTCGATCTCCTTGTCGTCGAGCACACCCTCGCGCAGCCGCTTGCGCATCACCTGGCGGGCGGTGTTGTCGGCCGCCGGTGCGGCGGGCGTCGGCGGCGCGAGGCCGAAATCGCTGCTCGCGGCGCGCGGCGGCGGCACCAGGATGTCGAGCACCCGGTCTTCGGCGGCGTCCTCGGCGCGCACGCGCTGGCGCTTGATC
Organism: Rhizobacter sp. P5_C2; assembly: GCF_054049715.1. Taxonomy (NCBI): domain Bacteria; kingdom Pseudomonadati; phylum Pseudomonadota; class Betaproteobacteria; order Burkholderiales; family Sphaerotilaceae; genus Rhizobacter; species Rhizobacter sp. P5_C2. The sequence goes on from NZ_JBFULV010000048.1 coordinate 24,832, forward strand.
TGCGTCTCGCGCTCCTGCTTGACGGCCATGTCGACCAGGTCGCGGATGATGGTGTCGACGTCCTTGCCGACGTAGCCGACCTCGGTGAACTTGGTGGCTTCGACCTTGATGAACGGCGCATCGGCCAGCTTGGCCAGCCGGCGCGCGATCTCGGTCTTGCCGACGCCGGTCGGGCCGATCATCAGGATGTTCTTCGGCGTGATCTCGCCGCGCAGCGCGCCGTCGACCTGCTGGCGCCGCCAGCGGTTGCGCAGCGCGATCGCGACCGCGCGCTTGGCGCCGGCCTGGCCGACGATGTGCTTGTCCAGCTCGGACACGATCTCTTGCGGCGTCATGGAGCTCATCGGGTGCTTTCGCCCAGGATTTCGATCGTGTGGTTCTGGTTGGTGTAGATGCACAGGTCGCCGGCGATCTCGAGCGAGCGCTTGACGATGTCTTGCGGCGCCAACTCGGTGTGTTCGAGCAGCGCGATGGCGGCGGCCTGCGCGTAGGCGCCGCCGGAGCCGATCGCGACGATGCCTTTCTCGGGCTCCAGCACGTCGCCATTGCCGGTGATGATCAGCGAGGCCTCCTTGTCGGCCACCGCCAGCATGGCCTCGAGGCGGCGCAGCACGCGGTCGGTGCGCCAATCCTTGGTCAGCTCGATCGCAGCGCGCACCAGGTGGCCCTGGTGTTTCTCGAGCTTGGCCTCGAAGCGTTCGAACAGCGTGAAGGCGTCGGCGGTGGCCCCGGCGAAGCCGGCGAGCACCTGGTCGCGGTAGAGCTTGCGCACCTTGCGGGCCGTCGACTTCACGACGACGTTGCCGAGGGTGACCTGGCCGTCGCCGCCGAGCGCGACGAGGTTGCCGCGCCGCACGCTCAGGATGGTGGTGCCGTGGTATTGATCCATGGGGTCTCAGATTCGGGCGAAGCCGCAGGCTTCAAGCCGAAGATTGTGACCCGGGATTCAGACCACCCGAACCTTGACCTTCGCGTGCTCGTTGATGCCCATCGCGCCGAAGAACAGCGCGACCAGCCGGTGTGCTTCGGAGAAGGTCACCGAGCGGTTCTCGCCGCGGCGTGCCAGCACCCAGTTCAGCAGGTCGCCGGCCGCGATGAAGTCGACGCGGATCAGGCGGGCGCACGAGACGTTGACGACCTCGGCATGGCCCAGCTCGTCGTTCATCTTGGTCAGCGTGGCACCGATGTCACCGACCAGCTGGCCGGACAGTTCGACCCCCGCGACCTGCACGCCCGGTTCGTCGGGCATCTGCGATTCGAGGAAGCTGGTGGACACGTCGCTCACCACCGACATCGGCGGCGATTGCGTGCTCATGTTGGAGCCGCTGATGCGCACCTGGCACTTCGCGCTTTCCCACGACGGCGGGGACACCTCGTAGGTGACGCAGTAGTCGATGGCCGCTTCGTCGAATTGATCGGCGCGGTTGGCCATGCGCAGCGCGTCGAGGCGCAGCTGCCAGAACACCGGGTCGGCATCGCGCACGCCGGTGGGCGCGGCATCCTGGATCACCTGCATCAGGCGGTCGCCGCCGAGCCAGCGCATGTCGAGCGGCTCGTTGATCCAGCCGCGGAACAGCTCGCTCATGCGCGCGCAGGCCTCGGCATCGATGCTTTGCAGCGCGCTCCAGTCGAACACCCACGGCAGCGGCATCTGCAGCGACTGCGAACGCAGCCGCGCGACCGCGTCGGCGTCGACGATGCTCGGGCACACCCAGCCGACCTGGCCGTCAATGCGCGAGCTGGGGCGGCGTTCTTCGCCGGCGGCCTCGGCCACCAGCTTGGGCATCGAGAACCACTGCGGCGCCGACCAGCCGAACTGCTGGGCGTAGTCGATCGCGAGGCTCTCGAACTTGTGGTGCTGGCCGATCGCGCGGTACAGGTCGAACAGCGCGAGCCAGGTTTCGGCGTGCTGGGCGCGCGGGCCGCCCTGGCCGGTGAGCGCCGCCAGCGACGATTCGCAGCTTTCGAAGTCGGCATTCGCGAACGCGATCACCGCTTCGTCGAGTTCGGGGTCGTGGGCGACTTCGCTCACTTCCACTGCATACGGGCTGCCCAGGTCGCCGCCGGCGATGTCGAGATGCAGTGGCGACAACGGCGACAGCCCGGCGCCCATCACGACGGTGGCGGGGGCGCCGGCCGGCGGGCGGGCCGGCTTGACCGCCGCCGGGGCACCATTCGCGCGGACCGGTTCGGGGCGGATGCGGCTCTGGTCGGGCTCGGTGGCCGCATAGCCGATCGCGGCCGGCTGGGTCGGCGCATCGTAGAAAGAGGGCGGGCGGCGCGACGGCGAGGCGAGGCCGTCGCCGACCATCTGTTGCTCGATCTCGTCGATCTTGGCCTTGACGCCGACATCCGGCTTCGCGCCGCTGTCCTGCATGCGGGCTTCGGAGTCATCGAGGCGGGAGGATCCGCCCAGCGCCGCCAGCTGTTCGCTGGTCAGGCCTTCGCGGCGCACCTTGCGCAGCATGTCGAATTCGCGCTTGCGGACGAAGTCGTTGCGCCGCTTGCGCTCGATCATCGCCTTCAGTTCGGACTTCGCGTACTCGCTCTCGCGAGCTTCTTCCGTGGGCGTGCCGAGTTGCGCCCAGTCCGTGGCCGGGTTGGCGACGAACTTGACAACCTTACGGAAGAAGCTGGTGTTGTCTTTCTGGTCCGACATGTCGGGTGACGGGATGCGCGAAGGGGGATGTCAGTCGCCGAACATCTTCTGCTTCAGCTCGCGCCGTTGCTGGGCTTCGAGGGACAGTGTAGCGGTCGGCCGTGCGATCAGGCGGCCCAATCCGATCGGTTCGCCAGTTTCGTCGCAGAAACCGTAGTCACCGGCCTCGATGCGGCCCAGCGACTGTGAGATTTTCTTCAGAAGCTTGCGCTCACGGTCACGCGTGCGCAGCTCGAGCGCGTGCTCTTCCTCGATGGTGGCGCGATCGGCAGGATCGGGGACGATCGAGGTGTCTTCGCGCAAATGCTCGGTGGTTTCGCCGGCGTTGCTGAGCAGATCGTCTTTCAGCTGCTGCAGGCGCGCCTTGAAGAACGCCAGCTGCTTCTCGTTCATGTACTCGCTGTCGGGCATGGCCTGCAGCTCGTCGTCGGTCAGGGCTTCGCCCGGCTTGCTCTTCCAGGCGTTGGCCAGCTTGGGGTCGGCTTTGTGTTCGTGCTTGGAAATGTCGGTCACAAGAGAATTCATCTGTCGGGTGGGCGGCCTCGGAGGCGCGAAGCGGTCGGCAAAACGGGACGTGGCCGGTGGAATGGGGGCCGGGGACGATGCCGCGGCCGATGCCCGGGCCGCGGCGGAAAGCTTGGGAGCGGGCGGCGGCTTCACGACCACCGGCTTCGGCGCAGGGGCCGCGGTTGCCGCAGCCGCCTTGGCGACCGGCTTGGCCGCCGCAGCGGCCGGCGCATGCGCCGCCTTCGCCGCCGGCTTGGCGGCAGGTGCGGCTTTGCTCGCCGGCGCCTTCGGCGCAGGGGCGGCCTTGGCCGGTGCCTTGGCGGCCGGCTTCACGGTGGTCTTCGCGACCGGTGTCGTCGGCTTCTTGGCCGCTGGCTTGGATGGTGTTGCTGGCTGGGCCGGGGTCTTTGTCACTGAGATCTCCTCGCAACGGCGGTTATACCCGCTCTGTGGGGTGGGCATTCACCCCGCAGCCAAACTTGGGCGCCGCGGATTGTAGCCACGTTGTTTTCCAGCTCAACGGGTTTTTCGACAGAATCAGACGAGGCACTGCTCCAGCCCCTGCAGAAAGATTTCCCGCGGCAGGTCCAGGCCGATGAACACCATCTTGCTGGTCTTCTTCTCGCCCTTCGCCCAGGCCGGGCCCAGGTCGCTGCCCATCAGCTGGTGCACGCCCTGGAAGATCACCTTCTTGTCGCTGCCCTTCATGTTCAGCACGCCCTTGTAGCGCAGCATCTTCGGGCCGTAGACCTGCACGATCGCGCCCAGGAAATCCTCCAGCTTGGCCGGGTTGAACGCCCGGTCGGAGCGGAACACGAACGACTTCACGTCGTCGTCATGGGCGTGGTGGTGCGGGTGGTCGCAGTGCTCGCCGTGCTCGTGGTCATGATCATGGTCGTGGCCATGGTGATCGTGGTCGTGATGGCCGTGATCGTCGGCCTTCAGGAAATCGGGGTCGATGTCCAGCTTGGCATTCAGATTGAAGCCGCGCAGGTCGAACACCTCGGCCAGCGGCACCTCGCCGAAGTGAACCTTGCGTTGCGGGGCGCGCGGGTTCATGTGCTTGATGCGGTGGATCAGCGCATCGACCGTCGGGGCGTCGACCAGGTCGGTCTTGCTGATGAAGATCTGGTCGGCGAAGCCGATCTGGCGGCGCGCCTCCTGGCGGGTGTCGAGCTGCGATTCGGCGTGCTTGGCGTCGACCAGGGTCAGGATCGAGTCCAGCAGGTAGCTTTCGGCGATCTCGTCGTCCATGAAGAAGGTCTGGGCGACCGGGCCCGGGTCGGCCAGGCCGGTGGTCTCGATCACGACGCGGTCGAAGCTCAGTTCGCCCTTGCGGCGCTTCTCGGCCAGGTCGTTCAGCGTGGTGCGCAGGTCTTCGCGGATCGTGCAGCAGACGCAGCCGTTGTTCAGCTGGATGATCTGCTCCTGGGTGTCCTGCACCAGGATCTCGTTGTCGATGTTCTCGTCGCCGAACTCGTTCTCGATCACGGCGATCTTCTGGCCGTGCGCTTCGGTGAGCACGCGCTTCAGCAGCGTGGTCTTGCCCGAGCCGAGGAAGCCGGTCAGGATGGTGGCGGGGATGAGGCTCATGGGATGTCGGTCCTTGACGAGGAAGCGGGCCAGATGCGGCCGAAAAACTTTTGTTCAAGGTATCAGATGTGTCAACCCCGTGTGACTCCCTGCTTCGAGTAAGCTTTTGCCCCTACGAACTCTTCGCCCCCGGCGCGATGTCAGACCCCCACCCGAGTCGATCTTCCAGAGGCGCTGACAAGCACCCCGCCCCCACGGACAAGCGCGGCCTGTTCGAGCGGCTGATGGAATTCATGTCCCCCGGCCCCGACTCCAAGGACGAGCTGATCTCGACGCTGGCCGACGCGGAGAACCGCGAGGTGATCGCGCCCGAGTCGCGGATGATGCTCGAGGGCGTCATCCGCATGGCCGACCTGACCGCCGGCGACGCGATGGTGGCCGCCCCGCGCATGGACCTGCTCGACATCGAGGCCCCCTACGACGAGTTGCTGGCGCTGGTGATCGACACCGGCCACTCCCGCTTCCCGGTCTTCGAGGGCCAGCGCGACAACATCGTCGGCACGCTGATGGCGAAAGACCTGCTGAAGCTGCAGCGCGCGCCCGAGCTGAACCTGCGCACGCTGCTGCGCCCGGCGGTGTTCGTGCCCGAATCGAAGGGCCTGAACGAGCTGCTGCGCGATTTCCGCTCCAACCGCAACCACCTGGCGATCGTGATCGACGAGTTCGGCAACACCGCCGGGCTGATTACGATCGAGGACGTGCTGGAAGAGATCGTCGGCGAGATCGAGGACGAATTCGACGAGAAAGACGGCGAATCCGGCATCTACACGCTGGCCGACGGCAGCCACCGGGTGGCCGGCGACACGACGATCGAGGCCGTCAACGACTCGTTCGGCGAGGTGCTGCCGCTCGACGATTTCGACACCATCGGTGGCCTGGTGGCCCAGGAACTCGGCCGGGTGCCGCGCCGCGGCGAGGCGGTGACCGTCGGCAGCCTGGTCTTCACGGTGATGCTGACGCGCGGTGGCGCGGTGCGCTGGTTCAAGGTGACGCGCGCGCCCGAGGCCGCCGTGGGTGAAGACGGTGCCTAGGGCGGTGCCGCAGGCGCCGGCCCCCCGCCCCGGTCTCGGTCGCCGTGACGGCCGCCACGTGGCCGGGGCGTCCGACAACATGTTCCTCGGCCTGGACCTGCTGCTGGTGCTGGTGCTCGGCGGGGTGCACAGCCTGGCCGCCACTTACACGCACGCCTGGGTGCTGCAGCTGCTGGCGGTCGCCGGGCTCGCGTTCCGGGTCAGCCGGGCCTCGCCGCGCCGGGCGGCGCTGCTCGGCTGGGCCTTCGCGACCGCCTGGTTCGTGGCCGGCACCTTCTGGCTCTACATCAGCATGCACCGCTACGGCGGCCTGCCGGGCTGGATGGCGGTGGCCGCGGTGCTGGCGCTGTCGGCCGTCCTGGCGCTGTACTTCGCGCTGGCGATGGGGGTGTTCGGCTTGTTGCGGCGCAACCACCTGGTCGTCGATGCGTTGGTGTTCGCGGCCTGCTGGCTGCTGGCCGAGCTGGCGCGCGGGCTGCTGTTCACCGGCTTCCCGTGGGCGGCCTCGGGCTATTCGCATGTCGACAGCCCGCTCGCGCACCTGGCGCCTTGGGTCGGCGTGTACGGCATCGGCTGGGTGTCGGCGCTGGTGGGCGCGCTGGCGGTGATCGGGTTCCGCAGCGGCATCGGCCCGGGCGGGCTGGGCGCGATCACCGCAGTGGCGGTGGTGGGCGGCCTGGCCGTCATGCAGCCGGTCGGTTTCACCCGCGGCAACGGCATCCTGCAGCTGTCGCTGCTGCAGTCGAACGTCGCGCAGGACGAGAAGTTCGCCGAAGAGAAGCTGCCGCAGGCGCTGGCCTGGGCCACGGCGACGCTGCAGTCGGCGCGTGGCGACCTGGTGCTCGCGCCCGAGACCATCGTGCCGCTGTTGCCCGACCAGTTGCCCGAAGGCTACTGGGCGGCGCTGGCCGCCGGCTTCCAGCGCGGCGACCGGGCGGCGCTGATCGGCGTGCCGCTCGGCAGCTTCGAGGCTGGCTACACCAACTCGGCGGTCGGGCTGTCGCGCGAGACCGCGAAGTGGCCGGGCGGCTTCTACCGCTACGACAAGCACCACCTGGTGCCGTTCGGCGAGTTCATCCCGACCGGCTTCCGCTGGTTCACCGAGTTGATGAACATTCCGCTCGGCGACTTCAACCGCGGGCCGGTGGGGGCGCCGTCGTTCGAGGTCAAGGGCCAGCGCGTCGCGCCGAACATCTGCTACGAGGACTTGTTCGGCGAGGAGCTGGCGGCGCATTTCCGCGAGCCCGAGCGGGCGCCGACGATCTTCGCGAACATCAGCAACATCGGCTGGTTCGGCGACACCATCGCGCTGGCGCAGCACCTGAACATCTCGCGCATGCGGGCGCTCGAGTTCCAGCGGCCGATGCTGCGCGCGACCAACACCGGCGTGACGGCGGTGATCGACCACACCGGGCGCGTCACGCACCAGCTGCCGCCGCTGACGATGGGCGTGCTGCAGGCACCGGTCGAGGGCCGCCAGGGCATGACGCCGTACGCGAGCTGGGCGGCGCGGTGGTGGCTGTGGCCCTTGCTGGCCGGCGCGATCCTGTCGTTGCTGATCGTCGTGCCCCTGCGCCGTTCGTAGCACCACCCTCTAAAATCGCCCCTTCCGCGTTCACCGGGCGCGACGCCTCTTCCACTTTCGAGTCCATATGCTGACCTTCCAGCAAATCATCCTGCGCCTGCAAGACTACTGGGACCGCCAGGGCTGCGCGCTGCTGCAGCCGTACGACATGGAGGTCGGCGCCGGCACCAGCCACACCGCCACCTTCCTGCGCGCGCTGGGCCCGGAACCCTGGAAGGCCGCCTACGTGCAGCCCAGCCGCCGCCCGAAGGACGGCCGCTACGGCCAGAACCCGAACCGCCTGCAGCACTACTACCAATACCAGGTCGTGCTGAAGCCCGCGCCGGCCAACATCCTCGAGCTGTACCTCGGCTCGCTCGAAGCGCTCGGCTTCGACCTGAAGGCCAACGACGTGCGCTTCGTCGAGGACGACTGGGAGAACCCGACGCTCGGCTGCTGGGGCCTGGGCTGGGAGGTCTGGCTGAACGGCATGGAGGTCACGCAGTTCACCTACTTCCAGCAGGTCGGCGGCATCGACTGCAAGCCGATCACCGGCGAGATCACCTACGGGCTGGAGCGCCTGGCGATGTACCTGCAGGGCGTCGACAACGTCTACAACCTGCAATGGACCGACACGCTCAGCTACGGCGACGTCTACCTGCAGAACGAGATCGAGCAGAGCACCTACAACTTCGAGCACAGCGACGTCGATTTCCTGCTGACGGCCTTCGCCGCGCACGAGAAGCAGGCCACCTACCTGATGGCGCAGCAGCTCGCGCTGCCCGCCTATGAACAGGTGCTGAAGGCCGGCCACACCTTCAACCTGCTGGACGCGCGCGGCGCGATCAGCGTGACCGAGCGCGCCGCCTACATCGGCCGCATCCGCACGCTGGCGCGCGCCGTCGCGAAGAGCTACCTCGACAGCCGCGCCCGCCTCGGGTTCCCGATGGCGCCCAAAGGCTGGGCCGACGAAGTGATCGAGCAACTGAACAAGAAGAAGGCGGCCTGAGCGATGAGCCACAAGAACCTGCTGGTCGAGCTGTTCGTCGAGGAACTGCCGCCGAAGGACCTGAAGCGCTTCGGCGAGGCCTTCGCCGCGACGCTGTTCGCCGGGCTCAAGACGCGCGGCCTGGCCACCGAGCATTCCGCCACCACCCCGTACGCGACGCCGCGGCGCCTCGCGGTGCACGTGAGCGCGGTGCGCGCGCAGGCCGACGACCGCGCGGTGTCGCTGAAGCTGATGCCGGTCAGCGTGGGCCTGACGGCCGACGGCCAGGCCACGCCGGCGCTGCTGAAGAAGCTCGCGAGCGTCGGTGCCGATGCGTCGGTGCTGCCGCAGCTGAAGCGCCAGCCCGACGGCAAGGCCGAGGCGCTGTTCTACGACAGCCTCGTCAAGGGCCCGATGCTCGCCGAAGGCCTGCAGCAGGCGCTCGATGAAGCACTGGCCGGCCTGCCGATCCGCAAGGTGATGCAGTACCAGCTGGCTGACGGCTGGACCAGCGTGAACTTCGTGCGCCCGGCGCACGGGCTGGTCGCGCTGCACGGGGCCGACGTGGTGCCGCTGCAGGTGCTGGGCCTCAGCTCCGGCCGCGAGACGCGCGGCCACCGCTTCGAAGCGGCGATCGAGCCGGTGGTGCTGCTGGATGCTGACCACTACGCGCGCCAGCTCGAAGAGCAGGGCGCGGTGATCGCGAGCTTCGCGGCCCGCCATGCCGAGATCGTGCGCCAGCTCGACCATGCGGCGAAGCAGCAGGGCCTGCAGCCGATCGACGATGCCGCGCTGCTCGACGAAGTGACGGCGCTGGTCGAGCGGCCGAACGTGCTGCTGTGCCGCTTCGAGCCGGAGTTCCTCGACGTGCCGCAGGAATGCCTGATCCTGACGATGAAGGCCAACCAGAAGTACTTCCCGCTGCTCGACGCGGCCGGCAAGCTGACCAACCAGTTCCTGGTCGTCAGCAACATCCGGCCGGCCGATGCGAGCCGGGTGACCGGCGGCAACGAGCGCGTGGTGCGCCCGCGGCTGGCCGATGCGAAGTTCTTCTTCGACCAGGACCGCAAGAAGGCGCTGGCCGATCGGGTCGGCGGGCTCGACAAGGTGGTCTACCACGGCAAGCTGGGCTCGCAGGGTGAGCGGGTCAAGCGGGTGCGGGCGATCGCCGCCGGCATCGCGAAGCAGGTGGGCGCCGATGCGGTGCAGGCCGACCGCGCCGCGCTGCTGGCCAAGGCCGACCTGCTGACCGACATGGTCGGCGAGTTCCCCGAGCTGCAAGGGATCATGGGCGGCTACTACGCCCGCCACGATGGCGAGACCGACGAGGTCGCGCTAGGGGTCGAGGACCACTACAAGCCGCGCTTCGCCGGCGACGAACTGCCACGCGGCCAGGTCGGCGAGATCGTCGCGCTGGCCGACAAGCTCGAGACGCTGGTCGGCCTGTTCGGCATCGGCCAGTTGCCCACCGGTGACAAGGACCCCTTCGCGCTGCGTCGCCACGCGCTCGGCGTGATCCGGCTGCTGACCGAGCGCCAGCTCGCGATCCCGCTCGACAAGCTGCTGCGCGACGCAGCCGGTGTCTTCGGCGACAAGATCACCGACGCCACCCCCGCGCTGAGCGACTTCATCTACGAGCGCCTGGCCGGCGTGTTGCGCGAGCAGGGCGCCACCGCGCAGCAGGTCGATGCCGTGCTGTCGCTGCGCCCGAAGGAACTCGGCGATGTCGGCAAGAAGCTGGCCGCCGTGCGTGCGTTCGCGGCGCTGCCCGAGTCCGAATCGCTGGCCGCCGCCAACAAGCGGGTCAGCAACATCCTGAAGAAGGCCGACGGCGAGGTGCTCGAGCAGGTCGATGCGGCGCTGTTGACCGACCCGGCCGAGAAGGCGCTGCACGCCGCGCTGGTCGACATCGAGCGGATCGCCCGGCCAGCATTCGACCGGCGCGACTTCACCGCGTCGCTGCAGGCGCTCGCGGCGCTGAAGGCGCCGGTCGACGCGTTCTTCGACCAGGTGATGGTGAACGCCGAAGATCCGAAGATCCGCGTCAACCGGCTCGGCCTGCTGGCGATCCTGCGCAGTGCGATGAACCGCGTCGCCGACCTCTCCCGGCTCGCCGTCTGATCATGCCGCGCGAAGCACGTCCACCGAGGTCCGACGCCATGAACCTGATCATCCTCGACCGCGACGGCACCATCAACGAAGACCGCGACGATTTCGTCAAGACGGTCGACGAATGGGTGCCGATGCCCGGTGCGCTCGAGGCGATCGCGCGGCTCAACCATGCCGGCTGGCAGACGGTGATCGCGACCAACCAGTCGGGGCTCGGCCGCGGCCTGTTCGACATGGCCACGCTGAACCTGATGCACGCGAAGATGAACGTGCAGCTCGCGCGCGTCGGCGGGCGCATCAGCGCGGTGTTCTTCTGCCCGCACACGCCCGAAGACCAGTGCGATTGCCGCAAGCCGCTGCCCGGCCTGTACCTGCAGATCGGCGAGCGCTTCGGCGTCGACCTGAAGGGCGTGCCGGTGGTCGGCGATTCGCTGCGCGACCTCGAGGCGGCGGTCGCGGCCGGCTGCCCGCCGCACTTGGTGCGCACCGGCAAGAGCCGCGCGCTCGACGACGCGCAGCTCGCGCAACTGCACGCCAAGGTGCCCGGCCTGCAGGTGCATGACGACCTGACGGCGTTCGCCCAATACATGATCCAGCAGGAGCGCACGCTGCGCGGCGCCTCCGGCAAGACCGACTCCGGATTCGGAAGGCTCGATTGATGTCGAAATTCATTGCGGCGCTGCGTTCGCTGCTGTTCGTGCTGTGGATGGCCGCGACCGTGATCCCGTGGGCGGTGTTCTCGCTGATCGCGTCGATCTTCATCCGCGGCACGCCGCTGTTCTGGTTCACCACCTTCTGGCTGCGCATCGCGATCACCGGCTGCCGCTTCATCTGCGGCGTGCGCTACCGCGTGCAAGGCATGGAGAACCTGCCCGACGGCCCGGCCATCCTGTGCCCCAAGCACCAGTCGACCTGGGAGACCTTCGCGTTCCCGACGCTGATGCCGCGCCCGCTGTGCTACGTGTTCAAGCGCGAGCTGCTGTACATCCCGTTCTTCGGCTGGGCGATGGCGCGGCTCGACATGGTGCACATCGACCGCAGCAAGCGCACCGAGGCCTGGTCGCGCGTGGCCGAGCAGGGCAAGCGCTTCATGGCGCAGGGCAACTGGGTGATCATGTTCCCCGAGGGCACGCGCATCGCGCGCGGCCAGCAGGGCACCTACAAGACCGGCGCGACGCGCCTGGCGGTGGCGACCGGCGCGGCGCTGGTGCCGATCGCCGTCAGCTCGGCACGCTGCTGGCCGCGCAAGTCGTTCCTGATCCGCCCGGGCCTGGTCACCGTGTCGATCGGCAAGCCGATCGCGCCGGCCGGGCGCGAGGCCGATGAGCTGATGCGCGAGGTCGAGGCCTGGATCGAAGGCGAGATGCGGCGCATCGACCCCGAGGCGTACGCACAGTAGTCGCAGCCCGCCTCTACAATCGCGGCCCATGACTCGACATGCGCCGGGCCCCGAAGAATCACAGCTCTCGCTGTTCGATGAGTCGCCTGCGTCGGTGTCCTCTTCCCCCTCCCTCTGGCCCTCGCTGCCGCGCACGCCGTTGCGTCCACCGGTGTCCGAGGCCCCTGCGGCACCGCCGCCCGTCGCCGCGCCTGCGGTGTCCAATCTCCAGCCCGCCGTCTTCCGCCATCCGCAGGCGCAGCGCGAGATCCGCCTGAACGAGCACCTCGTCGGCTACGCGCTGCGGCGTGCGCGCCGCCAGAGCATCGGCTTCGTCGTCGGCACCGACGGGCTGAGCGTCGCGGCGCCGAAGTGGGTCGGCCAGCAGGACATCGAGGCCGCGCTGCGCGAGAAGGCCGGCTGGATCCTGCGCAAGCTGGTCGAGCAGCAGCAGCGCGGGCAGCGGCTGCAGGCGGCCAAGGTCGACTGGCGCGACGGCACCGGCATCCCGTTTCTCGGCGAGACGGTGATCATCGTGCTCGATTCGCGCGCCACCGGCGCGATCCTGAACACCGATGCCGCGGCGCTGCCCGGCGTGCCGCGGCTGACGCTGCACGTGGGCCTGCCGCAGACGGCCACGCCCGAGCAGATCCGCGACGCGGTGCAGAGCTGGCTGCAGCGCCAGGCGCGGCGCATCTTCGAAGACCGCTGCCGGCATTTCGCGGCGCAGCTGAACGTGCGCTACACGCGGCTGAGCCTGTCGTCGGCGCAGACGCGCTGGGGCAGCGCCAGCGCCGACGGCCGCATCCGGCTGAACTGGCGGCTGATCCATTTCGCGATGCCCAGCATCGACTACGTCGTCGCGCACGAGCTGGCGCACCTGCGCGAGATGAACCACAGCCCGCGCTTCTGGGACGTGGTGCGTTCGGTGATGCCGGACTTCGAGCAGGTGCGGGGCACGCTGAAGGACGACGCGCTGCCCGTGTTCGATTGAACGGCGCGGGCACAATCCCCCGCTGATGTTCAGCCTCAACCGCTACTCCTTCCGCCAGCTGCTGCTCGTCGCCTTCCTGCTGATCGCCGCGCTGCTCAGCGCGGCCTCGCTGCGCGGCCTGTTCCAGCTCGAAGGCCTGCTGCGCCAGAGCAGCGAGGGTGCGCGCCAGGCCGTCGCGCACACCGCCGATGCGCAGGTGCTGGCCGAACGCACCGTCGCGATGGAGCGTGCCGCGCGCCAGTACCTGGTGCTCGACGACCCGGTGCTGCGCCAGCGCTTCGAAGAGGCCGCGCGCGACGCCACCTCGGCGCTCGCCCGCCTGGCCGACAACCGCATCCCGTCGAACCTGGCCGCCGACTGGCGCGCCACCGAGGCCGACATCGAGGCCCAGCTGAGCGGCCCCGAGCCGGCGATCCGGCTGCGCGAGGTCACCGTCACCACCGCGTTCCGCGAACTCGAATCGATCAATGCCGCGATCGCCGAGCAGGTGCGCCTGGCCACCGAGGCGCGCAACCAGGTGCTGATGAACGAGCTCGAGGCCGGCCGCACCCAGCTCGGCCGGCAGATCCTCGCGGCGATCGGCATCTCGATCGTGATGGCGCTCGGCTTCGGCCTGTGGCTCGCGCGGCCGCTCAAGCGCCTGGAGCGCGCCGTCGTCAGCCTCGGCGAGAACCGGCTCGACCAGCCGATCGACATCCAGGGCCCGACCGACGTGCGCCTGCTCGGGCGCCGCCTCGAATGGCTGCGGCTGCGGCTGGCCGAGCTCGATTCCGACAAGTCGCGCTTCCTGCGCCACGTCTCGCACGAGCTGAAGACGCCGCTGGCCGCGCTGCGCGAAGGCGTCTCGCTGCTCGAGGACGGCGTCACCGGCGAGCTCAGCGAGAACCAGCGCGAGGTCGCGCGCATCCTGCGCCAGAACACCCACGTGCTGCAAAGCCAGATCGAGGACCTGCTGCGCTTCAATGCCGCGGCCTTCGAGGCCCGCCAGCTGGTGCGCCGCAAGACCGAACTCACCGCACTGATCAAGGACCTGGTCGCCCAGCAGCGGCTGCAGTGGCAGGCCCGCCAGCTCAGCGTGCTGGTCGAGGGCGAGCCGCTCAGCGCCGAGGTCGATGCCGACAAGCTCGGCACCGCGCTGGGTAACCTTTTGTCGAACGCGATACGCTTCAGCCCGCTGGGCGCTACCATCCGTTTTTCCGTGACCCGCGTGCCCGGCCGTGCCTGCATCGACATCGTCGACCAGGGCCCGGGCGTTGCGGCTGCCGACCGGGCCCGCGTGTTCGAGCCCTTCTACCGCGGCGAACGCCAGCCGGGCGACGCGGTGCGCGGCAGCGGCATCGGCCTGTCCATCGTGCACGAGTACGTCACGGCCCATGGCGGCCAGGTCGAACTGATGGACGACGGCGGCTCCGGCGCTCACTTTCACATCGAATTGCCCCATGCGCGTTAGTCCTGCCCTTCGTTGCGCTCCCGCCTGGCTGGCCACGCCGCTGTTGGTCACGCTGTTGGCGGCCTGCGTGACGCCACCGGTCGAGGTGCCGCCGCCGGCGCCTGCCGCGTCGGCCCCGCTGCCGGCTGCACCCGCGGCTTCTGCCGTCGTGATCATGGTGCCGGCGCCGATCGAGCCGGCCGACCAGGTGTCGCGCCAGATCCTCGGCTACCACGAGCAAATCCGTCAGATGCCGGCGGCCGACCTCGGCAACGAGATCACGCGGCTGAACGCCATCGTCAGCGCGAACAGCGCCGCGGCGCCGACCGGCGCGGTGCTCGAACTGGCGCTCGCGCTCTCGCAGCAGCACAACGGCGGCGACGTGGCACGTGCGGTGCAGTTGCTCGAATCGGTCGTGAAGGCCGGCGCCCCCGAGCTGCAGCCCTGGCAGCCGATGGCGCGCCTGCTGCTCGCGCGCGTCACCGAGCAGCGCCGGCTCGAGGACGCCTTCAACCGCGAGGCCGCGCAGCGCCGCGACCAGCAGCGCACGCTGCAGCAGCTCAATGAAAAGCTCGAGGCGCTGAAGGCGATCGAGCGCAGCATGACGACCCGGCCCGGCTCGGGCGCCGCTGCGGTGCCGGTGACCCCGGTGCCGGCCGCGCCAGCGGCCGCCTCGGTGCCGTCCGCCCCGAAGGCGCCCTGACGCGCCGCTGCCTTCGCTCCCCATGGCCAACATCCTGCTCGTCGACGACGACCCCGACCTGCTGAAGCTGCTGTCGATGCGGCTCGGCGCGGCCGGCCACCGCGTGACCTCGGTCGAATCGGCCGAGGCGGCGCTGACGCAGCTGGCCGTCGCGCGGCCGCAGCTGGTGGTGAGCGACGTGCAGCTGCCCGGGCGCGACGGGCTGGCGCTGTTCGATGAGATCCGCGCGCGCCATCCGGCGCTGCCGGTGATCCTGCTGACGGCGCACGGCACCATCCCCGATGCGGTCGAGGCCACTGCGCGCGGCGTGTTCAGCTACCTGACCAAGCCGTTCGACGGCAAGGCGCTGCTCGACAAGGTGAACCAGGCGCTCGCGCTGGCGCCGCCGGTGCCGCAGGCCGAAGACGGCGACGGCGCGTGGCGTGCCGCGATCGTCAGCCGCTCGAACGCGATGACCGAGCTGCTCGGCGAGGCCAAGATGGTGGCCGCGTCCGATGCGAGCGTGCTGATCCGCGGCGAGAGCGGCAGCGGCAAGGAGCTGCTCGCGCAGGCCATCCACCGCGCCAGCGCGCGCGCCGCGAAGCCGTTCGTCGCGGTGAACTGCAGCGCGATCCCCGAGGCCTTGCTCGAATCCGAGCTGTTCGGCCACGTGAAGGGCTCGTTCACCGGCGCGGTCGCCAACCACCGCGGCCTGTTCGTCACCGCCGACGGCGGCACGCTGTTCCTCGACGAGATCGGCGACATGCCGCCGGCGCTGCAGGTCAAGCTGCTGCGCGTGCTGCAGGAGCGCTCGGTGCGGCCGGTCGGCGCGAGCCAGGCGCTGCCGGTCGACGTGCGCATCCTGTCGGCCACGCACCGCGACCTCGATGCGGCGATGGCCGAAGGCCAGTTCCGCGAAGACCTGTACTACCGGCTCAACGTGGTGTCGCTGCACCTGCCGACGCTGGCCGAGCGGCGCGACGACATCCCGCTGCTGGTGAACCACTTCCTCGCGAAGCTGGGCGAGAAATACGGCAAGCGCTTCAACGGCTTCGCGCCCGAGGCGATGAAGGCGCTGACCACCGCGAGCTGGCCCGGCAACGTGCGCCAGCTGCACAACGTGGTCGAGCAGGTGTGCGCGCTGACGACCACGCCGCTGATCCCGCTGACGCTGGTGCAGCGCGCGCTGCGCGTGCCGTCGGTCGAGGTGCTGACCTATGCGCAGGCGCGCGAGCGCTTCGAGCGCGACTACCTGGTCGGGCTGCTGAAGCTCACCGACGGCAACGCGGCCGATGCGGCCCGGCTGGCCGACCGCAACCGCACCGAGTTCTACCGGCTGCTGCAGCGCAGCGGGCTGACGCCGGGGCAGTTCAAGGCGGGTTCGGGCGACGCGGACTGAGCGGCGCGTTCAGCATGTCGGCCACGCGGCGGGATGCGTCCCCGGTGGCATCGACGGCCAGCGCCACAGCGGCGGTGTCTCGGCAAACTGCGCCGCATGGCGCGCCGCGACCAGGCGGCCGAAGCCCGAGGGCTCGCTGACGAGCAACGGTGCGATGTCGGGCGCCTTCGCGGTCAGTCCGTGGTCGACCCGCCCGAGCGAGCGCAGCCAGTGGCCGACCCCCGCCAGCGACACCTGCACATGCCAGCTGCCGCCTTCGCACGCCTGGCGCCACAGCGCGGCCTGCGCGCCGAAGGCCAGCAGGTAGCCGGCGGCGTAGTCGAGGGCCTGCAGCGGCAGGGCCTGCGGCTTCGCGGCGCCGGCCGCGCGCGCCTCGGCATCGTTGAAGCCGGTGGCGGTCTGCACCAGCGAATCGAAACCGCGCCGCGCCGACCACGGGCCGGTCGATCCGTAGGCGGACAGCGACACCGCGACGATGCCTGGCCGCAGCGCCGCGAGCTGCTCTGGCGCGAAACCGAGCGTCGCCAAGCCGCCCGGCCGGTAGCCCTGCACGAACACGTGCGCATCGGCCAGCAAGGCACGCAGCCGCTCACGGCCCGCGTCGTCGCGCAGGTCGAGGTGGGCCGAGCGCTTGCCGCGGCTGGTCTCGGCAATCGCCTCGATGTTGGGCAGCTGCGGCGAGTTCAGCAGCAGCACCTCGGCCCCGTAGGCCGCCAGCGTGCGGCCGGCCACCGGGCCCGCGAGGATGCGCGTCAGGTCGAGCACGCGCAGGCCGTGCAGCGGGCGATCGGCGACGGCGGCGTCCGGCCATGCGAGCGGGGCGGCGTCGCCGATGCGTTCGATGCGCACCGTCGGTTGATCGGCCAGCGCGAGGGCTTGCGGGTGCCGGTCCCAGGCCTCGAAGCTGCGCAGCGCGGCGACGACCAGGCCGGCCTGCGCCGCGGCGTCTTCGAAATCCTCGGCGCGCCAGCCGCGCAAGGCCTGCTCGACCACCGGGCGCTCGGTGGCGTCGCCGGTCGGGCAACCGAGCAGCGTCAGCGCGCCATCGCGATGGTGGGCGAAGTTCGCATGCAGGCGCACCCAGCCGGGCTCGCCGAGGGTCTCGCCGCAGCGGTACAGCCCCGACAGCTTGTCCCACACCTGCGGTGCGCGGCCGTCGAGCGTGAAGTGCGCGCAGCTCTCCAGCACCGCGTGCTCGCGCGGCACCAGCACGCGCTGGCGGCGGCCATGGCGCAGGTGCCACAGCTCGGCCGCTGCACCGGCCGCGGCGGCCATGCTGGCCTGGATCGCATCGGCGACGGCGAAGCTGCTCGGCAGCACCGGCGCGTGGCCGGGCACGTCGATGGCGTCGAGCGCCGCGGCCGGCAGGCCGGCCTGCCGCCACAGTCCGGACAACGCGCGTTGCGCCGGACCGGCATCACGATCATCGATGGGCACGCAAGGCTCCCAGGCGGGTGAAGATGGCGCGCATTCGACACCGCGACGCGGCGCCGGTCAATCGCCCACCTTGATCGCCCACGTCAAGCGCCCAGTCCGGCGATCAGCGAATGGTGCATCGAGACGCCGGCCAGCACACCATCGGCCGATGCGAAGGTGGCGTTGTGGCGCAGGTGGGCGGCGTCGCCGGCCGCGTAGACACCGGGGACGCTGGTCTGCTTCAGCTCGTCGACGCGCAGCATCGGGCCGAATGGGCCATCGATGAGTTCGCAGCCCAGGGAGTCGACCAGTTCGTGGCCGATGCGCACGCGCGGCGCGACGAACAGCGCCTCCAGCGGCAGCGACCGTCCGTCCGCGAGGCGCACCGCGCTGAGCCGCGGCAGCGGCCCTTCGAGGGCCTGCACCACGGCGGGCTCGATCGCGACGCAATGTGCGCGCAGCCGCCGGGCCTCGTCGTCGGCCAGCGGCTGCCCGTTCAGCAGCAGCGTGGTCGGGCCCCACTCCTTGATCAGCAGCGCATGGTGCACCGAGGCCGGCCCGGCCGACAGCACGCCGAGGCGGCGACCGGCCTCCTCGTAGCCGTGGCAGTACGGGCAGTGCAGCACGCTCGCGCCCCAGCGCGGCGCGAGTCCGTCGATGTCGGGGAAGGTGTCCTGCACGCCGATCGCCAGCAGCAGCCGGCGCGCGGCGAGCGTGCGGCCATCGTCGAGCGAGACACTGAACTGCCGCCCGCCATCGCCGTCACCGTTGCCGTCGTCCACGCGGCGAGCCCGCAGCGCGCGGCCGCTGACGAACTGCACCGTCGGGTAGGCCTGCACGCGTTCGCGTGCGGCAGCGATCAGCTGCAGCGGCGGCGTGCCGTCCTGCGCGAAGAAGCCGTGCGACCGGGCCGCGAAGCGATTGCGCGGTGCGCCGTCATCGACCACCGCGACCGTGCGGCGGGCGCGGGCCAGCTGCAGTGCCGCGGACAGGCCGGCGAAGCTGCCGCCGATCACGACGGCGTCGACGGATGCATCGAGGGTTTCAATGGGCATGGTGGATGTCCTTCATCGTGTGGCCAGTGGCCTGCAGGCGGTGGTGGAAGTCACGTGACAGATCGGCGAGCGTCACCTGGCCGAGCCGTGCCAGCAGCAGCGCCTCGGCCTCGTGGCAGGCGCTGTCGAGCGCCGCGTTGACCGCCTGCTCGACGAGGCAGCCGGGGCTCTCGGTGCGGTTGCCGAAGGCGAGCAGCGCGGGCGCGCCAAGCGCCGCATGGATGTCGGCGAGCGTCACGTCGTGCAGCGGGCACGACAGCACCCATCCGCCACCGTGTCCCTTGGCCGACGCGACGAAGCCGGCTTCACGCAATCCGGTCATCAGCCGGCGCACGACCACGGGGTTCGTCTGCATCGCCGAGGCGAGCGATTCGGACGTGGCCGGCCCGTCCTGCTCGGCCATGTGCAACAGCACGTGCAGGACGCCGGAAAGTTTGCTGTCTCGTTTCATGCAACATTATGAGTTGCATGATATTGGAGGTGCCGAAACCGACCCGGAAAGCCCCAGGCGTGGCAGGGCAATCCGGCGGACGGGGCGTCAGCGTCGGGGCTTGCGCGTCTCGCCCGTCTGCTGCTTCTCATCCGGTTCGGCGGCGCCGTTCACCGGTTCGGTGATCGCCTTGCCGATCGATTCCAGTGCGTTGTCCTTGTCCCGCGGCGGCACGCCGGGGCGCTTTTCTTCGCGCGCGGTCGGCGTGCTGGCGGGCGTGTACGAAGGCGGGGCGGAGCGGTCGTTGCGGGTCGTCATGGCGAAGGTCCTTCGGATGAAGCTGCCGCGGCAGCGGGGATGTCGTTCGGCGATGCAGGGGGCGGCGGTTCAGCGCTGCGCGCCGCCGTCACGACGCGGTGCACGAACGCCAGCTTGCGCACCACCGGCTCGGGCACGACGAACGGGTAGGCGTCGTGCGAGCCGAGGCTGCGCGCCATCGCGTTGATGAACTGCGAGATCGGCAGCCAGCGCTCGATCAGTGCCGCCTCGAACGCACCGTCGCGCGGCGCCAGCGCCACCGCGCGCACCGGTTCGCCGCCCGGCGAGGCGAGCTGCAGGCCCCAGGCCGACGCGGTCTCCAGCCCATCCTGCACATGCAGGTAGTGGGCCCAGCATTCGGCCCAGTCTTCCCACGGGTGCGCGCTCGCATAGGCGCTGACGAACTGCTCCGGCCAGTCGGTGCGCGGCGTCGCGTAGTGCGCCTGCAGCGCCTGCGCATAGTCGGCGCGCTCGTCGCCGAACCGCTCGCGGAACTCGTCGAGCCACGGCGTGCCGTCGACCAGCAGGTCCCAGTAGTAGTGGCCGATCTCGTGCCGGAAGTGGCCGAGCAGCGTGCGGTAAGGCTCGTGCATCTCGGTGCGCGCCCGTTCGCGGCGCGCGTCGTCGGCCTCGCCGACGTTCAGCGTGATGATGCCGTTGTCGTGGCCCGTCAGCACGCGTTGGCCGGGTTGCAGCTCCTGCAGGAACTCGAACCACACGCCGTGTTCGGGGTCGACGGCCTTGCTGCGCACCGGCAGCCCGAGCGACAGCAGGCTGTACACCAGCCGCCGCTTGGCCTGCTCGATCAGTTGCCACGACACCAGGTTGTCGGGCTCGCTGAGCGCCGGCAGGATGTGCGTGGTCTGGCACGAGGTGCACAGCGTCGCATCGCTGTCGGCCGGCACCATCCAGTTGCAGGCCTGCACGCTGGTGTAGTTGTGGCAGGGCTTCTGCGCGGCGGCTCCGTCGCGCAGCCGCTGCCACGTGCCGTCGGCACCGATCTCGAAGGCGCCCATCTCGCGCTCGCCGGGCACGAAGCCGAGCGCGGCGCCGCAGCGCTCGCAGGCCACGTTCTCGAAGAACACGCGCAGTCCGCAGCGTTCGCAAGCCAATGTCTTCATGCGGCGAGGATAGGGTGCACCCGCGGCGCGGGCCGGCATCGAGGTGGCCGTCGGCGTGTAGGACGATGGCGCTTTCGATGCCCATTCCCCCCGGACGAGGGGAGTGCGCGAGCCCGTTCACCCTGAAGGGCGGGTTCCATCTGTCACGCAAGCTCACCACAATCGCCGTTCAGGTCCAGGGACACAGAACAGGACCGCAAGAAAGGGACAGGCCGATGATGTTCACGCTGCGTGTGGCGCCCGACTGGGCGGAGCAGATCCGCAAGATCCGCGAGGCGGTCACCGAAGAGACGCACCTGATCCGGGCCGACAACCGCTTCTACCGGGTCTGCCGCGCGGGCGACGCGAGCTTCCAGCTTCACCTGCTGCCGAGCGCCGGCGCGCGCGGCGTCGCGCTGCGCTTGCGCGAAAGCGATCTCGAGCTGACCCACATCGATGGCGGGCCGTTCGAGCCCGGCGGCGCACGGCTCGATCCGCGCCGGCTGCAGGCGCCTGCGCTCGACGAGGCGCTGCTCGCCTTGCCCCGCGCCACCGGCCAGGCTCGTGTCGAGGCGCAGTCGCTGATCGTGCTGTGCGTGGCCGGCTCGCTGCGCAGCGATGCGCTCGCGGCCAAGGTCGGCCAATTGCTGCGCGTCGTGACGACCGGCCTGCCGGGCGCGTCGGCGCAGTTGCCGGCCGGTGAGCTGCTGCAGGAAGCGCGGGCCTGGGGCCCCGCTTGCGAATCCATCTTCAACGCGATCACTTCGACCGCACGCGGCATCGCGCTGAAGCGCCGCTCGGAGTTGACGCCGTTGCAGCGGCACTTCAGCGAGCGTGTCGAGTTGGCGAAGGTCGAGCCCGGGTTGCAGGCCTCGGCGCGCAGCATCACGGTGCTGAAGCGGCCGAAGTGAACCCACCAAACTGAGGCGACCGCTCAGGGCACCGCGCGGCACCCGGTCAGCAACTCCAGCAGCCGGGCCTGGATCGCCTGGCGCGACTTCGGGTTCGCGAACTCGCTGTGCGACACCAGCTGCGTGCCGGCCGGCGTCTTGCGGAAGCGCTCGAGTGCGGCGAGCTCGTCCTCGGTGTACTCGGCCATCGGCGCGGTCAGCGTGCCGCCGGCATCGAGCCGGGCCTGCGCGGCGCTGCGCTCGGTGTACTTGCGTCCGGCCGGTGTCGCGAGGAAGTCCTCGATGGCGTCGATGTCGGCCGCGCTCCAGTTGTCCTTCACGGCGGTCTCGAAGACCGGCACCAGCGCGGCCGGCTGCAGCGACTGCACGCAGGTGGCGGCGTCGACGCTGATCTTGTTGGCCAGCCGCGCCTCGCGCATCGCGCCCTGCACGCCGAGCAGCGTCGAGCGGGCGAGCAGCGTGGCGCTGTTGGTGGGCGTGGCCGCCAGGCCGGGGATCGCCTGGGTGGCGAGCAGGGCGGCAAGCAGGGCGGAGACGGTGGCGGCAGTCAGGGGGGTGGTGATTCGCATCGCGCGATTTTCCCGCATTCGGCGGCAGCGTCCGCAACGCAAGGTAAGCGGGGGTGGTGCAGCGCGTTCGACGTAGGCGGATCCTGCGTTCCGTTCGGCCCGCTGTCCGACAGACTCCGAACCCGATGGTGCACAGACTTCAGCGATCCACAGCTTGAAGGAGCCGCTCGTGAAGACTTCCACCTTGTTCCGCTCGCTCGCGCTGGTGCCGTTGATGGCGCTCAGCGTTCCCGCCGCGATGGCCGCCGACCAGACGGCCCAGCAGTCGGCCCGTGCCCGCTTCGAGAAGGACCGCGCTGTCTGCAACAGCGGGCGCTCCAATCAGGACCGCAAGACCTGCATGCAGGAGGCCAACGCCGCGCTTGCCGCAGCCCAGGGCGGCCGCCTGCCCGATCCCGACCCCAGCCTGGCCCGCAACGCGACCAAGCGATGCGCCGCATTGCCGATAGCGGACCGCAAGGATTGCGAAGCGCGCATGCGCGGGCAAGGGACGACCAGCGGCAGCGCCGCCGACGGCGGCATCTACCGCGAGCTCGTCACGCGCACCGTCGGCCCGGCGGAGAACGCGGCCTCGGCCGTCATGCCGGACGACAGCGCGCCCAAGTGACGACCCCGTCAGGCTGACGCCAGCGCTGCCGCGTCCACCGGCAGCTTGCGCAGCCGCCGGCCGGTGGCCGCGAAGATCGCGTTGGTCACCGCCGGCGCGAGGCCCGAGGTGCCCGGCTCGCCCATGCCGCCGGGCGTTTCGCCGCTCGCGACCAGGTGCACCTCGATCGCCGGCGCCTCGTTCATCCGCACCACGCGCACGTCGTGGAAGTTCGATTGCTCGATGCGCCCGTTCGCGAGCGTCGCCTGCCCCCACAGCGCGCCCGAGATCCCGAAGATCACGCCGCCCATCAGCTGGGCGCGCACGGTGTCCGGGTTGACGATCACGCCGGCATCGACCGCGCACACCACGCGCTGCACGCTGACGCTGCCATCGGCCGCGACCGCCACCTCGGCGACCGTCGCCAGGTAAGTGCCGAACGCGAACTGCAGTGACACGCCGCGGCCGTGCCGTGCCGGCATCGCCCGCCCCCAGCCTGCCTTCTGCGCCGCCAGTTCGAGCACCGCCTTCGCGCGCGGGTTCTGCTGCAGCAGGTCGAGCCGGTACGCCACCGGGTCGGCCTTCGCGGCCGCGGCCAGTTCGTCGATGAAGCTCTCGACGACGAAGACGTTGTGCGTCGGCGCCACGCCGCGCCAGAACGCGGTCGGGATCGGCGGCTCGTGGTTCACGTAGTCGACGTGGATGTTCTTGAACGCATACGGCGGCTGCGCGGCACCGTCAATGGTCTCGGGGTCGAAGCCGTTGTTGTAGAGCGGCGGCGCCCAGCGCTTCAGGATCGACGAGCCGGTCAGCCGGTGCGTCCACGCCACCGGCCGGCCCTGCGCGTCCAGCCCCGCGGCGACGCGGTCGAAGAAGTACGGCCTGTACATGTCGTGCTGCGTGTCTTCCTCGCGCGTCCAGATCACCTTCACAGGGTGGTCGAGCCCCTTGGCGATCTGCACCGCGCGCGTGACGCTGTCCACCTCCAGCCGGCGCCCGAAGCCGCCGCCCAGCAGGTGGTTGTGCACCTTCACCTTGTCCAGCGGCAGGCCGGTCACCTGCGCGGCCGCAGCCCGCGCGCGTGACAGCACCTGCGTGCCGACCCACACGTCGCAGCCGTCCGGGCGCACGTGCACCGTGCAGTTCAGCGGCTCCATCGCGGCGTGCACGAGGAAGGGCACCTCGTACACCGCCTCCAGCCGCGTCGCGGCGCCGGCCAGCGCGGCCGCGGCATCGCCGTCGTGGCGCACGGTCGCGCCGGGCTGCAACGAGGCCACGCGCATCGATTCGACGATGCCGGCGGTGGTGAGCGTCGCGTGCGGGCCGTCGTCCCATTCGATCGCGAGGGCCGCCAGGCCCTTCTTCGCGGCGCCCATGTGGTCGGCGACCACCGCGACGCAATCGTCGAGCTTCACGATGCGGCGCACGCCGCGCACCTTCAGCGCCGCGCGTTCGTCAATGCGGCGCAGCCGGCCGCCCGGCACCGGCGATTGCGCGAGCGTCGCGATCTTCATGCCGGGCACCTGGGCGTCGATGCCGTAGCGCGCCTTGCCGTTCACCTTGTCGGGCGTGTCCAGGCGATGGGCGGGCGTGCCGATCAGCTTGAACGCCGAGGCCGGCTTCAGCACGACCTCCTTCGGTTCGGGCAGCATCGCCGCGCTGGCGGTCAGCGCGCCGTAGCCGAGGCGGCGGCCGCTCGCCGCATGCACCACCTGCCCGCGCTCGGCTCGGCAGGCCGACGGCTCCACCGACCAGCGCTGCGCCGCCGCCTGCACGAGCAGCGTGCGCGCGACCGCGCCGGCCCGGCGCAGCGGCTCGAAGGCCGCGCGGATCGTCGTCGAGCCGCCGGTGACCTGGAAGCCGAGCAGCGGGTTGGCGTACAGCTTGTCGTCGGGCGGCGCATGCGCCACGCGGATCGTCGCGAGCTCGACCTCGAGCTCCTCGGCGATCAGCATCGGCACGCTGGTGTAGGTGCCCTGGCCCATCTCGATGTAGCCCATCGTGACGGTGACCTGGCCGTCGGGCGCGATCTGCACGAAGGCGTTCGGTGCGAACGCTGCCGCGGCCTGCGCCGCGCGGGCCGGGCCGGACAGGCCCAGGCTCACGCCGACCAGCAGCCCGCCGCCGGCGGCGGCGCCGATGCTCAGGAAGTTTCTGCGCGACAGCGTCGCGTCGTCGAGGTGCGCGGTCATGTTGCGCCTTTCGACAGCGCGCGGGCCGCGGCATGGATGCCGTCGCGGATGCGCGGGTAGGTGCCGCAGCGGCACAGGTTGCCGCTCATCGCGGCGTCGATGTCGGCGTCGTTCGGCGCGCGGTTCGCCGCCAGCAGCGCCGCGGCCGACATCAGCTGGCCCGACTGGCAGTAGCCGCACTGCACGACCTCGAGGTCCAGCCAGGCGTGCTGCAGCGCGCGGCCGATGCGGGTGCCGGCCAGCGCCTCGATCGTCGTCACGTCGGCCCGGCCGACCGATTCGACGCTGGTGATGCACGAGCGTGTGGGAACGCCGTCGACGTGCACCGTGCAGGCGCCGCACAGGCCGGCGCCGCAACCGAACTTGGTACCGGTCATGCCGAGCACGTCGCGCAACACCCACAAGACGGGCGTGTCGCCGTCGACATCGGCGCTGCGCCGGGTTCCGTTCACTTTCATGGGGGCTCCTGCTTCGTGGCGACGGCCACAGGCGGACGCAAGCATGGCCGCGCGTCGCGCGCGGCGTCGGTCGGATACCCCACGAATCAGGACGTCCCGCCGGCCGGCCACTGCCACCGGTGGCTCGGTCGCAGCGCGTCGATGAACTCCGCATCGTGGCTCGCCACCAGCAGCGCGCCCTCGAAGCCCTGCAGCGCGCGCTGCAGCTCCAGCGTGCTGTCGAGGTCGAGGTGGTTGGTCGGCTCGTCCAGCAACAGCAGGCAGGCCGGCTGGCCGCGCCACAGCGCGCAGGCGAGCGCGGCTTTCAGTCGCTCGCCCGCACTCAGCGCGCCCATCGGCAGCGCGACGTGTGCCGCACCCAGGCGCAGCTGGGCCAGGCGGGTGCGCAACTCGGCGGGCGGCAGCGGGCTGTCGAGATCGCGCAGGTGCTCCAGCAGCGTGCGCTGCGCCGGCAGCGCGGCCGCGCCGTCCTGGTCGAGCACCGCGAACGGCACATGCAGCGTCGCGCTGCCCGCGGCCGGCGGCAGCAGGCCGGCGATCACGCGCAGCAGCGTGCTCTTGCCGCAGCCGTTCGGGCCGGTCAGCGCGATGCGCACCGGGCCGCTGAACGACGCGTCGCGCACCGGCGCTTCGCCGTGCGGCAACTGCAGGTCGTCGAGGCGCAGCACCAGCTTGCCGGGCACGACGCGGCTGGCCGGCAGCGCGACGAACACCGCCGGCTCCTGCGCGACGCGCCGTTCGGCATCGCGCACCGCGGCGTCGAGCGCGTGGCGGGTGCCGGCGTCGCGTTTCACGTCGCGCGCGTTCGTGGCCTCGGCCGTCTCGCGCATGCCGTTGATCGTGATCGCCGACAGGTTCGCGCTGCGGGCGTTGCGGCGCGCTTGCGACTGCTTGCGCTGCCGCGCGTCGTGCTCGCGGCGCAGCCGGGCCAGCGCGGTGTCGCGCTCGTTGCGCGCATGGGTGAGCGCCGCGCCGGCCGCGGCCGCCTGCGCATCGCGTTGCGCGACGTACAGGCCGTAGTCGCCACCGTAGACCGACAGGCCGCGCGGCCCGAGTTCGACGATGCGGTCGACCGCACGCAGCAGTTGCCGGTCGTGGCTCACCAGCACCACCGGGCGCTGGCACTGCCGCAGCCAGCGCTGCAGCCACGCACGCGCCGGCGCATCGAGGTGGTTGCTCGGCTCGTCGAGCACCAGGGTGTCGGCGTCGGCGGCCATCGCGCCGGCCAGCGCGACGCGCATGCGCTCGCCACCGCTCAGCGCGGCCATCGGCGTGCCGGGCGAGAGGCCGGACAGCCCGGCGTCGGCCAGCGCCTGCGCGGTGCGCGCCGGCAGGTCCCACTGGCCGTCCGCGAGCAGCAGGTCGCCGGCCGTCGCG